>MTER01000157.1 GCA_002083985.1 Candidatus Altarchaeales archaeon A3 | reverse complement strand
CATTTTTGATGAATTTAAACTTATCATCTTTTTTGTCCATCCTAAAAATATTTACAATTGAATTTTCAACCAGATTCACGAATTCTGGGATGCTATCCAGCTTCTTGTCTTCAAGATTCCATTCTTGGATTTTTGAAGTAAGCAGTGCACTTAAATTATTTATCTGGCTTGAAGTTATATTATAACTCTTATCATTGAGGATTTCCCATAACTTTGTGAAATTATCTATATCTTCAAGATAATATGGCTTTGGTCCTTTTTTGCCAAAAATATCATGTTTTCTTTTATTTGTGTCTTTATTTATAATTATTTCAAATCGCCTTGCTGAAGTGTCGAGGAATTGAAAATCAAAATAGCTTGGATCATACATAATTTTATCCCCTTGCTTTAAATCCTTTACATGAACTAAATCAACTTTCAGAATATTTTCTTCATCCCGGATATAAGTTTGAAAATATGTTTCTCTTTCCTTCACATTTAGGCCTTCATTAACTATATAAAAAGGATAGTAATTATCACAAACGTTTTTATCTCCGGTTATTGTCGGGACAGTTATTGTGATTGTTGCATCTTGGTCATTTTTTAATGTAATTTCACATACGTCACATTTCTTTTTTATATCTGCAACTTCAAATTTTTCCATCGTTCTTTTTACATCAACTATTCTTTCGGATGCTTCTAATGCACTGTAGATTGGATGCTTTTTGTGCATATATACAATTCCTATATGAAAAGACAATCTATTTCGTACTTTACTGAACTCTGTTTCATATTTTTCTTTAATTTTTTTAGCAATATCAAATGCAGAACTTGCAGGAACAATTACCTGAAGTTTGGATGGAAAGTTAGAAATCTCAACAAACGGCAGATATTTTTTATCATCAAATTTTATCTTTTCTATTTTTAAAAATATTTCTGATGCTTTGTCTGTGGTCTGGCTCTTAATTTTTAGAGTTTTTCCAGATAATTCTTTGAATTTTTGTTCTATATTTTTATGTGGTTGCAGGTTACAAATACTGATAAATGTTTTTCTATTATAGTCATAGTATAAAACCAAGTTAGATATATCATTTTCTATACTTCCTTCATAAGTTCCTGAAAGTACCTCTTTTCTATCCTCGGTTGCTATTTGAATTCGTGAAAACCGCAATTTTTTCAACTCTTCATAATCCTTTTCATCCCTAATATTTGTTATGTAACTTTCTCCATTTTCAAAAATTTCTTTTATACACGAATCAAAAAATTCCTTTGTAGTTCTCCATATTCTTCTTAATCTTGCTGGGGAAGGGTGTTTTTTGAAGAGGAATAGTGCCAGATGATCCTCGGCTACACTATTATTTGGTACAATTTTTAAATGATCCCTCTCTTTAACAACGGACTTTACAAAATCTTCAGTGACTTGATCATGATGATATGCATCACACAATGCTTTAAATTCTAGCCATTTCTCATTTAGTTTGGATAAAGGAGTTTTTAGTTGATTCACCAAGTCAGAATATGGCTTAGACATATCGAGATTAAAGGTATGTTTATTTTTATTCTTCCTTGCCATTCACATCATCAAACCACTGCGAAAATATTGTATTTAAATACTCTCCATTTAACCATTTAGATAGATCAAATCTTGCAGTAATTACTGCAACTCTGTTGTTCAAATCAGAGCTTTCGTCAAGCCATATTGTGGTATTAGGTTTGCTTAGCCATTCTACTGCTCGCTTATCTCTTCTTTTAGAACATGTTTTGCATAAGTTCTGCTTCTCACATTTAGGTCGTTTTCCACAAACCGAACAGATTTCAATATTTATTTTAAATTTTGTGCAGGCATTATTTTTGTAATTTCTGCAATCTGCATATTTACATAATCTATCATCAAACATCGCTGTTTTATTTGTTTTGTTTTCATTCCAACACTCTTTCCATTTTGGAATTGTTGCTTGCGAGATTGGCGGTTTGTTTTTTCCACTCTCAACCACACCACCAAGTATAACTGAAGACCGAGAAGGTTCTTTACTTATTTCGATCTCCGGCAATATCTCACCTTCTATATCATTCTGAAAAATTTCAATTATTTTTTCAGTAAAAATGTTTTTTAACTCTTCCCGTTTACTATTATCTTTTAGATCAGGTATAACAAAGTATATCCCGGTTTCGTCACGATATATTTCATTGCCAACCGGAAACTCCTCTTCAATGAAATTTTTTATTCCTTCTTCAATATTTTCTAATAATTCTTGTCGTTTCAAAATATCTGGAATGTTATGGGAAGATGCTATAAATTTCAGCTTATCAAAATTAACAGAAAGTATCTTCCATTTTAAATCTTTAGGATCGGTTAACTCCTCATCAATCAATATCTTTGCAAGTGCTGCCTTATATAAACTTGCAACTGAATATGAGTGATCCCATAATGTAACTTCATTGGATGCTCTTCTGGTTTCGCCAAGTGCGTGAGAGAACTCTTGTTCAGCAGATTCAAATATGTTTGCCCTTATCTCCTTCCAGTTTAATTGGACATCTTTCGCGTTTTTAATTTTAATTAATTCTTTCTCTAAAACCTTACAGAATTTATTTCGAAATTCGTTTAGTTTTATTGGTTGTTTTTCGTAACCGAATGCTGTTGAGATAAAAGTATTATCTTTAGATTGTTTTTTACCAGGAGTTCCTTTATCGACACCAGAATCAACACCATCACATCCAGGGACTTTTAAAATTTTTAAAAGATTAGAATTTCCATTATGATGATGATTTTCTATCAATTCACGAAGTATTTTTATCTTTTTTGTGGATTGAAATAGATCATTAACTTCAAAAGTATCTGAATCAATGAGATTTATCAAAGAATTAGGAACATATTTTGGATCTAAAATTTTAGCATGATAAAAACTTTCCGGTTTTTTCTCCGTAGAACAATATCCAACAAACTCTTCACTTAACTTCCCTAAATCATGTATCAACGCTCCAATCTCTGCCAGAAGTATCAAATCCCTATTTTTGATGATTCTGCACATATTTTTAATCGCACCCATTTCACCTTTCACGTGTTTAACAACATCATTAAAATCAGGGACATTACTTATTAAATCTTTCAGAGAAATGTTCCATGCATTTTTAAAATCATCTGATTTTTCAAATGGATCAATATTCCAATCAACTTTCTTGTGTTCACATTTTTTCAGGAAACACTCACAAACTCTGATTTTGTTAATGTTCTGTGTGGTTAGCAAATAATACAGATCATATAAATCTCTTGGTCTGACTCTCTGGTGAAGTGCCCTTAATTTCTCCCCAATTATTTCTTCGAGCGAATACACCTTTAATTTTACCGTGCAATCTTTATTATCTGAATATGTTGAGATTAAATCCTTTTCTTCAGGTTTGAAAAATAGTTTTTCATATCGGGTTATCTGTACTTTTATTTTTGGCGGCGAGTTCTTTTGCTGCGTCGGACCGATAAAAGGAATTTTAATTTCAAACGCCTCTTCATTATATTCATCTCTGGTTTGTTCAAATTCTATATCTAAGAAACTTATTCCGCTGTCTTCCGCTGATTTTTTTACAATATTTTCAAATATTGTTTTTAATATATTTCCACCTACATCTTTAATTGCAGTAAAATCAAGGTCGGCTGAAAATCTATAATCTTTAAAATATGCTTTCTTCAAAGCAGTGCCTCCCTTAAAAATTAAAATATCCTTTAATTGAGGATATCCATAGATTGATTTTAGTACCCATTCTATAACATAATCCCTTTCCAAAGTTACTACACTTATCTGTTGTTCATTTGCTTTGCGTTTAAGTTCGTCATGACTTATCATTTTAGTGTTCTTTCCACTCTGTTAAATTATATTTATCCACATTGCATCTTAATCTCCATTTTCTCAGATAATTCCCTTTATCCGGAAGTGTTGGATCAAGAAGGGAATAACCCTTTGATATATTGTGCAGCCAGATATTAGATTGCTCTGTTTTTATACCAAGAACCTCGCACAAATAACCTAATCTTTTGAAAACCGCTTTGTTATTGATTCTTGCGGCATATCCGGTAGCCTTCTTCAGGTCAATATTTTTATCCTTAATTCCATTCCATACTCCTTTTACAGCTTCCACTATTCCCCCGCAATATTCCGGATGATCAAGGCAATCAACTATCGTCTTTTCAGGATCAGTCATATTCACTTTCTTATTATTAATCCATATTGTTTTTATGCCGAAAAATTTTTCAGGCAATAGTGTAATGAATCTGTAAGGGATGCTTGCAATCTTTTTTTGTCCGGTAAATTTTCTATGAGTTGACGCAACAAATACAGTACGAGGCATCTGTTCTGTTAAATTCCAGTAACTTAAAGCAGACCAGTAAGCAATAGTGTACGGAGCAATAGTGTACGGAGCAATAGTGTACGGAGCAATAAGATGTGATGCTATAATGAACGAATCTTCCGACCATTTTCTTTCAACACCTGCTTCTAATGGAACAATTAAATACTTTCCCCGCTCTATCCTGTTTATCCATGATTTCTTTGACAATGTAGATAGTATGTTCCTGATGTCTGTTCTTCCTTTTCCAATCACTGCTGAAGCATCATCAGTTGTGAAAATATTTTTTCCTTCCGCACTCAAAGTTGAAAGCAGTGCGGATTCTATTTTACTTAGTGATGTTATATTTGTTGTCATGATAATCATTAAATTTTTATATTTTTATCGCATTGAATATAATTTTTCAGACCGTTAATACTATTTTTAAATGCTTCAAAATTTGTATTTCCCTTTGAAGTATCATTAATGGTAAAACTAATTTTATCTTCAACAACGCCATATCCCGATGATGCTTTTGCTCCAAAACCATACTCTCTGAGCATTGCTGGAATCGCATCCCTTAAAGCATATAAGTCGGAACCTGTTCCTTTATTTCTTTTTCATCTCCAATCAAATCAAATGGGAAGTAAAGTAAAGCAAAAGTTCCTTTTGAGCCCTTCGGGGATATCTCATAGTAAATAGGTGAAATCCCTTTCTTGCCTGCTTTAGTTTTTCTATCGTGAGGTGCAATCACATCTAAATCTATCTGATCAAAGAAAGTAGGATAAAATATCAATCTGCCTCTTTTCAACTCTTCACTTTCTTTTTCGTTACCAAATAATCTCTTAACAATTGATTTTGATACTTCTAATCTATCCCTTACCACATGTCTTAAAGCACCTTTCCATGAAGAAGGCCTAATGTAGGGAATTTTGAAGACTTTATCCTTGCATATTGTGTTATCCTTAGGCCAGAATTCTTCATCATCTTTTGAAATATAGGGTTTTCTAAGCTCGAAATTTATCTTAATAAAGACAGATTCGCTTAGAGAAACTTCAGAAGGAATAAACCACTTGGTGTATTCCCAATTGGGTTCTATCTGTTTTGAAGTATAATACTTTTGAATTGAATCCTTATAATTTTCTTCACGATTCGTATTAGTACATTTCAAGAGGGTATACTGATTCCATTTTTTAACATCCTCTAAACTGATTTTTCCATAATGTTCTGCATAAAAATCATAACTCATTTTTAATCACCTCTTCACCTTTAATGACATTTTTGATGCCTAAATCTTTAAGTTTTTTAAATACTTCCTTATACATATTTTCGTCAGCTTTTGTATATCCCCAAAAACGTTTTCCATTTTTGAATGATGCAAACTTATTTGCTCTTGGGGGGGCACGCATATCTCCTTTATCTCCTTTAATGAAATCTGACATGTTTTGCAATTCAACAAATTTCTCTGCCCTTAAACTTTCGTCTGGTGAAAATAAGAAATATTTTAAATTCGGCCACTCACTATTGTTTTCTTTATTTATTCCGTTTTTGTTTTCTTTGATTATTTTTTCAACAGAGTGTTTTTCCAAATTTGGTTTTTCAAATGCAGATTCTTTCCAAATAACCTCCACCTGTCCTCTGTCACTACAATATGGAGATGATAGAGATGGCTTTAACATGTTTTTGGCACCGATTGTGCCGTATTTACCAATTATATAAAAAGTTTGCCAGAGCAACAACAATTGACTTTCATTCATAGGATACAATTCTATAATGTTTATATCAAAAGAACCTTCAAAACCTTTATTCTTATCATTTGCATTGTTTATTTCTAATCTAAATCTCCTGCTCCAGCCGGTGCATCCGAAAAGCTGACATGCAGGACAGATTTGCTCATCTAATGCTTTTTGGATAGATTTACGGAACTCTAATGCTTTATTAAATTTTTCCTCTTTTAACTCCCATTTTTTAAATTTTTCCTCTTTTAACTCACATTTTTTAAATCCATCAGAAGTTGGATCACAAGCATATCCTCCATACCCTCTAACTAATGCTTCAT
>MTER01000156.1 GCA_002083985.1 Candidatus Altarchaeales archaeon A3 | reverse complement strand
AGATTTTCGTGCATCCATAAAGCCAGCGGAGCAAGAATCTTTTCACCTTCTTTATAGTCCTTTGCTTCTACTAATGATTTACTTGTTATGTTTCTTGCCATAACCCATGTTTCAAATAATGTTTCGGTGATGGTCTTGTATAGTTCAATTCTATATCGCGGAAGTTTAAATCCGCTTTTTTGAACCAAACATATCAATGATAAAAGAAACGGATTCCTTGCTAAATCCTTTATATTTTTATCTTCATTTATTGAAAATATTAATTGTGTTGCTTCATTATCTGCAAATTTTTTAATTGCGTTTTCAGGCGTGCCTTCTCTGTTTTTTTCAAATGCCATAAACCAGTTATCCACAAATTTTTTTATACCATTGTCATCTAACCGTGAAACATAGTATTCGGTTATTGAATCAATGTTTATTTTTTCATATCCGATAATCCTGCTTGTTATAATAAACCTGTTATTGCAGTACATTCTTATAAAATTTTCAATATTTTTTGCAATAGAAAATCTTCCCTGGTATGCCGGAATTTCATCAAGTCCGTCAAGCAAAATTATGCATTTTCCTTTATCTAACTTTTCTTTGATAAATTTTCCTGTATTTTCTATTCCCTGAATTTTATAGTCAAAACTCTTATTTTCTATTTGGGAGTATATTGCAGAGATAGGAACAATAATCGGGAGTAAGCATTCATCAAAACCAAATCTTTCATAGACTTTTTTTAGTCCTCTTGAATATATAAGAGCAACATATTTGAGAAGTGTTGTCTTTCCTGAACCGGGGTCGCCTAAAAGGACAATATGCTCGTCTGTTTTAAGGGCATCAAGAAAATTACATGGCGTAGTAATTTTAGCAATCTTTTCAATATCTTTTATATCTTTTATAATTTTTTTCTCTTCAAAATCCTTTTTTAAGAAATTTTCAGGATTAATTTTCTTTTCTGTTTTTTCTAATCGTAATTGAAAAAATCCTTCCTCAAGGTCTAAAGTCGGAATCTTTTCTATCTGCCTTACGCCGGTAACCAGTAGGGTCTTATTAGAACTCTCAATAAATTTAATGTAATCAAAATAATCTTTTAAATAATCTTCTTTTTCATCCAAGAAATCCTCTCTTTTTATTTTATCCTTCTTTTCAGCAGGATGTAGAAATGTTAAAACCTTGTCCCTTTTTGTCGTTCCGCAAAATTTAAATTTGTTCTTTAATTCCTCTGAAAGTCCAAAATAAACATTTTCAGTAATTAAAATCGAATTTTCCGTACATGCAGAATTAATATGTCCTGTCCGTGAAATTTCATGCGATGTTATTTTTCCCAAATCCTTCTCAACTTCAATAACCCCCGAACCAATTGAAATTCTTGCAAGAATCTCCACAACAATTCCTGTTCTTAATTCTGCTATACATCTCATTGCCGCTCGGACGGCATTATCTTCAATTGCTTTGTTTTCTTCCGAATAAAAGAAAAAAAAGAAATTTCCTTCACCGCTCCATCCTTTTCCAAGCACTTTAAAATTTTCAAAAATTCTGTCAACGGTATCTCTATAAAAATTTATTCTTCTCCCTGCTTCTTCCTCTCCCAATGTTTCAATGAGTTTTGTTGAACCAACATAATCAATGCAAACAAATACGGCATACTTTTTTCCTTCTTTCATTTCTTCATTACCTCCATCAGTCATTTTCTTTTTTATTTCCTTTCCGGAAAATAAATTATCAAATTTGTTTCATTTTCCAAAATCTCTATTTTTGGTTCTTTTCCTGAAATTTTATTCACCTCCTTTATTATCATAGGAATTCCTCTACCCATACCTTCTGCAAGATGATAATCGTTAATAAATTTTACAATGACTGGATTTCTATAAACAGAAATTCCTATCTTCATACTCTCCACAGTTACAGTATTTGGCGGAACTCCCGGACTTCTGATTTCTAATCTATCATCAAACATAAAAACTCTAATTCTTGCTCCATAAATCATATAATCTCTGTGAATGCAGGCATTTGCAATTGCCTCTCTTATAACTCTTTCAGGAATTTCCTCTTTTTCAACCCTTTCCAAACCTTCTATCTTTGAACTATGTTGTCCATTTAATTTTATTATTTCGCAAATATTTCTGATATTTTCAACAATTGTTCTATTTAACTCCTTTCTGTCAATCAACTCTCCTGAAATTTCCTTTCCTTTAAAATATGCAAATATAATTTCACTCTGTGAAAGAAATTTTGTCGGTTCTTTCCCAAATAAAAGAATTCCTGCAACAGTACATAAAATTTTATCGTCTCCCTTTGTAAGAATTTTTGAATTTATTAATATATTGAGCTTTTCTTCTTCGGGCAGATTTTCAAACTCTATCCCTCTAAATTTTTCAAAATATTCCGTAACTTTATCTATTGCTATATCTTTAAACGATGAATTATAAACAGGATTCTCTTCGTAATGAATCATCCCCGATGCCTGAAACAACCTTCCCAACTCTTCCCTCGTTGCTTCTCTCTCTGTTGTTCCCACTCTAATATAATATGTTTTTCTGTCATCTTTGAAGACATAATACGGCTTATCAATTCCGCGAACCTCCAAAACAATGACATATCTTCCATTAACAAAAACCGTTTCATATATCGGAATTATTTCCGGCTTTACAACACTCCTGCATTTATTCATAATCCTTTCTTCAATATTTTTTAACTCCTTCTCATCAACCCCTACAATCACCTTATCATCGCTAACCCCTATCAAAATTTTTCCGCCCCTTAAATTTAGAAATGCGACGATTTCCTTCTCCAATGTCAATTTATCTGTGAGCATCTCTTTAAATTCAACAGTAGAACTTTCTCCGTTCCTTATTATTTCTTTGAGTTTTTCTGCATCCATGTTGTCAATAGTGAAATTTAATTGTAAAAATAAATAATTATATTTGTAAGATAAATTTTTTACAGATAAATTTAAACATAAATTTAGAATAAATTTAAAATGGATTCCAAAATAATCCGCGATCCAATCCACAAGGACATTGAATTAACCGAAGTTGAATTAAAAATTTTAGACACTCCTCAAATGCAGCGACTGCGTAGAATAAAACAAAACGGACTTGCTTATATTGTTTATCCTGCTATGAATGCAACAAGATTTGAACATTCTCTCGGCGTAATGTATCTGGCTGGAAAAGTTGCCCGGCATTTAAATTTAAGTAAAGAAGATACAGAGGACTTGCGTCTCGCCGGATTGCTGCACGATACAGGCCACCTTCCTTTCTCGCATCTTTTAAAAATAAAAAATTTCTCCCACGAGGAAAATTCCGCACGGCTCATAAAACAAAGCGAAATTACGGACATATTAAATTTTTACGGAATTAACCCTGATAAAATCACAGACCTTTTATTCGGAAGAGGTGTTTATGGAAAAATTATCTCATCTGACATTGATGTTGACAAGATGGACTATTTAATCAGGGATTCGTATTATGCTGGAGTAGCTTACGGAATTATTGATATTGACCGGATAATCGGCTGCCTAAAATTTTACGAAAAAAATTTAGTTATTGACGAAGGCGGACTGGAAGCAGTAGAAAAATTACTCATAGCGAGAAATATGATGCACCAGACGGTTTACAGGCACCACACAAAACGAATAGCTGAAAAGATGTTTTCAAGGGCTTACGATTATGCAAAAGAAAATTTGACAATTGAAAAATTATCTGAAATGGATGACTGTGATTTATTAAATTTTTTGGAAAATAAAAGTAGTGAGAGTACTGCAAATCCATACATAAAAGAAATTTTGACCCGCATAAAAAACAGAAATTTATTCAAACGGTTTTATGTTGCAAAATATGAAGAAATAGGGGAAATTTTTTGTAAGGATGTTAAAGACGATGAGAAGAAATTTGAAGGCAAAATTTGTGATACATTGAATATTCCGTATGATTATCTGCTCGTTGATTTGCCGGAAATACGGCTGAAGGAATACGATGCGATGATTGTTTCAAATAATGAAATTTACAAAATAGATGAAATTTCAGAACTTGCAAAGGCATTAAAAAAGGCAGAAATTTCGCGACTGACATTTTGCATTTATGCAGATGGAAAATAT
>MTER01000155.1 GCA_002083985.1 Candidatus Altarchaeales archaeon A3 | reverse complement strand
TACTGGAGCATTGACCCGGAATTTGATGGAGAAACATTCAGAAGCAAATGGCAGGAATACAGAGAAAATAATGAAGATTTGCGAATTAAAAGAAAAACAAAATTAAACATTCCAAAAATACAAGGCAAAAGAAAAATCTGCGTTAAAGCAGTTGATGTCTTCGGTTTTGAGAGTGTTGTTGTTCAAGAGGTTTATTAAAATGGTTACTGCAAAATCACTTGGGACGGGAGAGAATCCCTTAAAATTAGCTGAATTAATATCAAAAATGGCTAATAAGGAGTGGCAAGAAGGTAGTTTTATTGAAAAGGTTTCACCAATAACTAAGGACTTGTTAATGTTCTGGGATCCTGAAGGGAGCTTTGCATATATGAGGAATTTTAATTTTCACGAAGGGCAATGGCAAGCAATTCTCAATACCATATATGTTCACGAAATTCTGAAAGTTAAAAATGTCCTTGATATGTATATGTCAATTGATCCGGAATTGCTTTCTGATATGGATTTGCTGGGCTTAAAAAAAGACAAATATAACCATCCGAAATATTATATAAAGATGGCAACTGGCACTGGGAAAACATGGATAATGCATGCTTTATTAATCTGGCAATATTTAAACGCAAAATATGAAGAAAATTCTTCGGACTTATTCACTAAAAACTTTCTGCTTATCGCTCCGGGTATCATAGTTTATGAAAGATTATTGGATGCTTATCGAAAAAGAAAAGATGATGGTACTAGGGATTTTGAAAAATCTGACTTTAAGATGTTTGAAGCACTGTTTTGTCATCCTGCTTACAAAGATGAAATTTTTGGTTTTGTTCAAAGTTGTGTGTCCCAAAAAGAAGAAATCGCAAGAAAAGTAACGGGGGATGGCTTAATAGCTATAACAAACTGGCATTTGTTGACGGGAGAATATGATGTGGAAAATTTAGGTACAGCTTTAGATGATCCACTACAAACGGTTAAAGAAATTTTACCTATAACTCCAGGAACTACAGCTGGCCATTCTTTAGATCAGCTTGACAGCAAATATCTTAGGGGTAGAGAAATGGATTTTTTATCTAAATTGCCTGACTTAGTTGTTTTCAATGATGAGGCACATCATTTAGGTGAATGGAAAACCGCTGACGATGTCTTTGAAAAAAGATGGCAGGAAGCACTATTACAGATTGCGAGTGCGAAAGGGAAAAAATTTATTCAAGTGGACTTTTCAGCAACACCATATTCAGCAACTGGTTCCGGACAAAAGAGAACAAGGCATTTCTTCCCCCATATTATTATAAATTTTGATATTGTCTCAGCAATAAAACTTGGTTTGGTAAAAACAGTAGCAATTGACAAAAGAAAAGAAATTGCAGCTATTCCTTCAGACCCTTTAGAGTTTAAAGCAGACAAAGATGGAAAAACAGTGAAACTATCAGAGGGGCAAAGGGTAATGTTAAGGGCAGGACATACAAAATTAAAGATATTGGAAGAAGGATTTTTAACAGTTGATCCGTCTAAATATCCCAAAATGCTCGTAGTTTGCGAGGATACCTCTGTTGTCCCGGAAGTTAATCAATTCCTGATACAGGAAGGATTGTCAAAAGAGGATATTATTGAGATACACTCCAACAGAAAAGGCGAAATAGGTGAAGAAGAATGGAAGAAAGTAAAACAGGTGTTGTTTGATATTGATAAGCGCGAAAAACCAAAAGTCATAATTTCGGTTCTGATGTTGAGAGAAGGTTTTGATGTAAATAATATTTGTGTAATCGTTCCTCTTCGTTCAAGTTCTTCATATATTCTTTTAGAGCAAACTATAGGAAGGGGATTAAGATTAATGTGGAGGGAGCCACAATATCAAGGCAGCAAAAGAGAGACGAGAGAGAAGCTTTTGGTTAAAAAAGAAGAGCCTGACAATTATATGGATATTCTAAGCATTATTGAACATCCTGCTTTTATAGAGTTTTATGACAGAGAATTAAGCGGAGTCATTGCAGAAACTAAAACATTACCTGACAAAGATAGAGTTGTTGGAGATATTATCACTATTGGCTTAAAGAAGAATTATCAAAATTATGACTTTTTCTGGCCAATTATCATACATGAAAAAGAGGAATATCTTTCCACTCCTGAACTTACAGTACAAACTTTAGAGCAGTTTCCTATTCCATTAGAGGAATTACAGTCCATTATAAATAGAGAAGGAGATGTTTTTTATGGTGAAGAATTAACTGTTAAAACAAGATTTGGGGAATATTCTGTAACAGCAGATATTTTTACTGCAAAAAGCTATAATTCATTTATTCAAAAAATAGTTAATGCTGTTTCTGTAGTGCCCGTAAAAATTAATGCCAAATCTCAAAAATACTTCCCAATTATGCAGATTAATACTGCTTTAATTGCTAAATTAACTGATGAATATATCAGGCATAAGCTTTTCGGACAAGATTTTGATCCTCTTGCTAATAATAACTGGAAGATTTTGATTTTAACGCAAGAAAGAATAATCCAGCATATTGTAAAGAATATCAGCCAATCAATATATGACATACAGAACAAATTAGATGTAATTGATGCAAAAATAGTTAAAATATATTTCTCAGAAATCAAAGAAATTAAAATAAGGGAAACTTATGCTATTAATGTAACTAAAACAATCTATCCAAAAATCGCATATCCTTCAAACAAAGGCGGATTTGAAAAAACATTTATGGAATTTATTGATAGAGACACTAAACTTAAAGCATTCCTAAAAATATATGAACATTGTCACGATTTTGCTAATATCATATACATACGAGAAGATGGTTTGCTTGCTCATTATTTTCCTGATTTTGTTGTTAAGATTGGCGATAAAATTTATATAGTAGAAACTAAAGCAGAGCGAGATTTGAATAACCTTAATGTAAAACAGAAAAGATTAGCCACGATAGATTGGGTTGATAAAGTAAATGAACTGCTGCCAGAAGACAGAATGGATTGCACTTGGAATTATGTTCTTTTAGGAGAAAAAACATTTTATAATATGAGCGAAAAAGGAGCAACCACACAAGAAATTTTAGAATACGCCAGATTAACAAAAGCTAAAATTAAAGGAACTCTTGGAGATTATACTGGATTCAAAGAATATTAATAAAAATTTTAAAATGAACTATAAACAAAAGGAAATTTTATACTGGACTTTAGGAATTATATTTGCAATTGCGTTTGTTTTAACATTTGTTTATATTTTATATTACCCTGAAATTGACTTTTTGATCCAGATTATCTTTATGGGCATAACCTCACTTATATCTTCGTATTTTTTGAGTTTGGCATATCAGTATCACAAAATAAATAAAATTTCAAAGAAATGAAAATTTTATGGTGCATCACAGGTGCAGGACAATTTTTAAAGGAATGCGTCGAAATTTTGGATGGAAACAATGATATAAAGACTGTGGCAATTTCAGAAGCAGGCGA
Source organism: Candidatus Altarchaeales archaeon A3 (assembly GCA_002083985.1). Classification (GTDB taxonomy): domain Archaea; phylum Altiarchaeota; class Altiarchaeia; order Altiarchaeales; family Altiarchaeaceae; genus Altiarchaeum. The sequence goes on along the minus strand of MTER01000155.1, from coordinate 1,265 downwards.
GGATGTCCTGAAAATGTATGGGATTAAATTAAATACAGAACATAAAATTTTGGAAAAAGAGCAGGGTAAGGCATTTCCATTTTGCGGAAAGGTTTGTAAGGGAGATTATGATTTGATTATTGCCGCTCCGGTTACATCAAATACGGTTGCAAAACTTGCTTACGGAATTTCTGATTCTTTGATTACTGTAATAATTACACAGGCAATAAAATCAGCAATTCCGATTTATTTATTACCAACTGATATTTCAGAGGGTTATTCAATAACGCCGAAGGGAAGGAAAATTTATGTTAAAGTGAGGGAAATAGATAAGGAAAATATTGAAAGAATAGCAAAACAGGGAATTAAAATTTTAAAAAGCCCTAAAGAGATTAAAAATTTAATGGTGTAAAAAATAAGTGACTTTTTCACAATACATAAATTTTAAGATTTCTTTTAAGCGGAATTTTTAAAATATTGCTTTTAATTTTTTTCTATTTATATGTAGTGAGTACCAACGGTCACCTGTTAATTACACTATCAAAATATCGGTAAAAAAACAAATATATAATAACCTCGCTGATGCTCGGATATTTTAAAATCTATGGGATTTTAAAATTATCCCAATTTTAGAGTGTCAGCACCAAATTTTTAATTTTCGTATTTTTTTTTCACAGGTAATTTAAAAATCCAATAGATTTTTAAAGATTAAAAACCTGCAGTTTTTAGTAATTTTTGTACCCTCTGAATAGTTACAAAGTAATTTTGCTTGTTTTTTAACTCAATATTTCTTTTTCTTCTTGGAAACTTTAAACTTACCCTCTTTTATATGCGTTTCAATGTTTGAAATTATTTTGTCCAGATAAAGAAATTGTCTTTATACTTGCACATATCACCTACTGAAACTTTACCACCACATTCAATAAATGACATCCTGCCATGTGCTAAATAATTTCTTTTTATTACTATTTCTTCCAAATCTGCTCCAGCTTTCTCGTTTTCATCTCCCACTTTTGAATCAAATCCAAACTTTGTAGCCAAATCACGAATAATCTTCGCATTTACATTCCCTGAAAATTTGACAAACTCCTTTGTTACTTTTCCTCTGTCGTCCTTAAGCTCGGTCGTGAAAGAAACAAGTGGGTTAGAAACTATTTCATTATATAATTCTTGAAAAATTATTTCCTCTGATTTTTTTTTAATATTTTTGTCAGCAAACCTTTTGTTTTCAACCCAAAGTTTTTGAATATCTTGATTAAGTTTCTTAAATGAAACTTTTGATTTCG
>MTER01000154.1 GCA_002083985.1 Candidatus Altarchaeales archaeon A3 | reverse complement strand
GAATCTCTTAATAAACAATCTGTGGTAGATGAAGATTGGCAGAAATTTGTAGAAAAAAAGAAGATTGAAGAATTAGAAAGAATAATTAAAGATGAAAACCTTAATCACGATGAAGCATATAGATTTATAGAGAATGCATTCAGAGATGGCAGTATATCAACAACAGGCACAGCAATGACTAAAGTTTTACCTCCAGTATCTCGTTTTTTAAAAACAGGAGAACGCACTAAAAAACGTGAAACAATTATTGAAAAATTCAATAGATTCTTTGAGAGATTCTTTGACATTGCAAAATAAAACCCTAACTGTTCTTTTGTAAAAGAACCAAAACACGACGCCCCCTCCCACGAAACGACGACGGACTAAAATTGTCTCATTGATGTATGTTCTTGAGGGCTCACTTTGTTCGCTTGATTGAACGACTGCCACTAAAATTTAACTCTTTGGTTTTCTTTCGGGACGTTGCACTAAACATAGTTTTTCTATTCTAGAAAAAGCGTATAACAGGGCTTAAACGGTTACGCTCGGTTGCACCTCGCTCCACCCAAATAAATTTCCATCTCTGAAAAATGCTCCAGCTCTGTTCGCCTTCGGCTCACGATGTCGCATTTTTCGAGGGAAATTTACTTCGTTTAAGCCCGATGTTATACAAAATTCTGAACATGTGCAAAAAATATTTGAAATATCATCAACTATTCGTAAGGTATTTTTTAATATACTTTAAATTTCCCATATAAATCCAAAAAATGTGTAACTACTCATGAGGTAGAAAAATTACTAAAAACTACAAGTTTTTAATCTTTAAAAATCTATGGGATTTTTAAATTACCTGTGAAAATTTCAAAAAAATACAAAAAATCAAAAATTTACATATAATTTTTTAAGGTGGATGAGTAGTTACAAAAATGTCTCATTTTTTATTTTTTGGTTACAATAATTAATTATTTATTGAAAGTTTTAACTGAAAGTTAAAAAATAAATTTTATTATGAATCGTAAAAATTTTGCTGTTTTAAATTTTTTGTGTGTTTTGCTGTTTGCGGGAGTTGCTTTTGCCATTCCAAATCCTGCATCAGTTTATTGTCATGAAATTGGAGGAACACTAGAAATAAATGAAACACCTTTGGGGGAGCAGGGCTTGTGCGTAATAAGCGGAGAAAAATTTGATGAATGGAAATTTTTTGAAGGAAAAGTCGGACAAAATTATAGCTGGTGCGCCAAAAACGGTTATGGGATAGAAACATTATGTGGTGGAAAGTCATCGTTTTCTTCTTGCAGAGCGGTCTGTGTATTTCAAAATGGAAGCAAGAGAGATATGGGTTATTTGATGAATTTATATGAAAAAATTTATGGGGAGGAAATTGATCCTGATAAAAGAGAAACAATATATAATAATCCCTTCGATAATCTTTTTGCAATAACTCCAAAATCTAATGGTGGAGTAGGAAAGCACATAATTTTACAGGCACAGGGAAGTAATTCGGAAGATGACCTGCCTGATTATTTTGACTGGAGAAATGTTAATGGAACAAATTTTATGACAATTGTTAAAAATCAGGTTGGTGGAACATGCTGGGCTTATTCCGTTGTTGGAACTGTTGAGGCAAAATACAACATTGAACAGAATATTTCAAATTTATCTCTTCATATAAATTTATCCGAAAGAAATTTAGCAAGTAACAATCCATATTGCGGATGTGATTATTGCGGTGACTATGATAAAGGAGGATTACTTGTGTCTCCTTATAATTTTATAAAAAATGTAGGAATAACAACAGAACAATATTTTCCTGATAATGAATCTCCAAACTCTTATCCGCCTTGTGATAAAAGGCTTTCAAACTGGACAGAAAATTTATACAAAATTAATGACTACGATGTTTTTTCCACAAACAACCAAACATATATCAAGAAGATGCTGGTAAAAAATGGTCCGTTAACTGTGGGAGTAGATCATAGATGGCAGAGTGATAGTAATGGCATATTACATTGCACAGGCAATTTTCAATGGTTTACTCACGGTGTGATTTTAGTTGGTTATAATGATGTAGGACAATACTGGATAATAAAAAATAGCTGGGGAATGGGCTGGGGGTATGGAGGATATGCATATATCAAATATGATAATTGTCTGGTTGATTCAAATGTCCAGAAATTTGTTTATGCGAAAAATGCGTCGTTAGGAAATTTTTCCAATGAATCCATATATTGTAAAAATTTTGTTGCTGTATGCAAGAATGGAACATGCGATTCGGAAACAATACAAGCGAGTATGGGAAAGGTCTGCAACGGAGGGGAAATTTTTATTAATTATTCCGCTGTATTTAACGAGGAAATTGAAATTGTAAAGGACAATATAATTCTTGACTGCAATAATGCAGTTATAGACGGAAATAAAACAAAAGGTATCGGAATGTGGATTATAGCAAAAAATACGACAATTAAAAATTGCATCGTTAAAAATTTTGTTTATGGAATGGTTCTTGATACTTCTTCAGGTGATACCTTAATAAACAACACTCTAACTTCAAATACTTATGGAATTTATATATTTTATTCATTAGACACAAACAATGTAATAAACAATAGCATATACTCAAATGAATACGGAATTTATAGTAATTATAATTATATTTATAATTCAAATTTAAATGAAATTCTGAATAACGAAATTTTAAATAATACAGTTGGAATTTTCTCCCATTCGTCAAAATCAAGAATAAATAGTAACACTATTTGCGGAAATACGCAATTAAATTTTAATTCAACAAACTGGCAATCAAGTTATGGATATAATAATACCTGTGATATTCATAACGCGGATGAGTGGAATGATGAGAATAAAACCGGGTGTAGTTATTGCTGCGGCGGAAGCATTCCAAAAATTTATTTTAAGGATTTTGACAGCGACGGATATGGAAATTTAACAGACAACATAACTGCATGCAATGTAATTCCAACCGGATATGTAAATAACAGCTGGGATTGTGATGATAATAATGCAGGAATACCAGATACCGTATGGTTTGCTGATGCAGATAATGATACTTATGGAAATGCAACGAATAATACAAAAAGTTGTACCAAACCAACAACAGGAGATTATGTGCTTTATGGTTCGGGTATGGATTGTGATGATAATAATGCGAGCATAACCCATCAATGCTGCACTAAATTTGACTTTGATGATAATGGAGCAATTGATATTTTTGATGCAGTTGCAGCACTTGAAAATTTAAGTTATGGAAAAACAATTTATAATGCTGAGTTAGGATGTTCCGATGTAAATAAAGATGAGAAAATTGATTTAACAGATATATTTGCATTGATTGAAGAAATCAATATAGGGAATTAAAATTTAAAAAATATTTAGAAACTACAAAAATTACTAAAAACAGCAGGTTTTTAATCTTTAAAAATCTATTGGATTTTACCTGTGAAAATTTCAAAAAATACAATTTCAAAAATGAAATTTTTGAAATACACGAACGAAGTGAGCGTAAAAAGTCAAAAAATTTACCTGTAATTTTTTAGATGGCCGAATAGTTACAAATGAGTTTTAGATATAGAAATAGCCAATACGCCAACTGCCTGTTTCGTAAGTATTGCGTTTGTCTTTTCTTGCCTTGTGAATCTCTTCTACTATTCTGCTATATCATTGTTCTTTAATATTCTTGTAATTTTTGCTTTTATTCTCATTTTTTATTGTTAAAATAATTAATTTTACATTCAGTTAAAATCAATCTAAAAATGATCCATTCATCCGCACCTGGAAAACTGATGCTTTTCGGAGAACACAGCGTCGTCTATGGAAATCCATGCATTGCAACAAGTATAAATAAACGACTTGATGTTTATCTGAACGATAAAGATAAAAACGGAAAAGAACTAAAATGCACAACAATTGACGCACTTGGAATTAAAGCAATATTCCCTTCTAATTGTGAATCCCATAAATTTTTAAATTTAACCATTACTAAATTTTTTGAGAAATACGGACGGAAAAATTTTGAACTCACAACAAAACCAATGCCAAAAGGTCTGGGCAGTTCATCTGCGGTTGTTGTTGCAGCGGTAAAAGCACTTTCAACATTCTATAACTTAACATGGAGCAATGACGAAATTTTTAAATTTTCTTATGATGTAGTTAAGGAAGGTCAAAATGGCAAGGCATCCGGATATGATATTGCTGTTGCTGTATATGGAGGGACAATAAGATATGAAAATAAAAACGGAGATGTGGTTGTAAAGAAATTAAAGAACATC
>MTER01000153.1 GCA_002083985.1 Candidatus Altarchaeales archaeon A3 | reverse complement strand
GAACCAGTAAATAAGACAAACGAAAGCAGTTGTGATAATGATGCGAGAGTGTGCAAAGTTCCATTAAATCCGAAGGGAAATGAAACACAAGTATAACTGTTTTGTTATATAACGGTTTTGTTATACTTCTGTTGTTAAAGTTTCTTATTCTTTTTTCTTTATTTTTTGAACTTGCTCAATATTAAGGGGCAAATCACTCGTAACCGTCAAAAAATCATGAATAACATCCGCTCTTTATTGAGCATATTCTATTTTTTCATAGTAATTGATATAACAGTTTTGTTACATAACGATTTCGTTATATCTTGTTCATAATGAAATTTTAAAGAAATAAAGATTTAAAGTAGAATTAAAATTAGGACTTACGCAAAACAGATACGAATTCTTATCTTTTTAAGACCTTTTACAAGGTGAATTGCGTAAGTCCTGAAAATAATAAAAACGAAGAAAACAAACATACAAAAATTTCGTCGGAAAGTTAAAAAGCGACAGAAAAGGCGATATAGTAGTTTTGTTATATGACCGTTTTGTTATATCCAAATTAATAAAATTAATTTATTTATTCTTAACTCATAATTAATATAACAGTTTTGTTATATAACCGTTTCGTTATAAAATGGAAAGTTTTGATATAGTTAATCCTCCTGGAAGGGAAGAAGAGATAGCCACATTAGAAAATTATATTTCACAAAACAAAAATATAATATTGCTTGGAGCGAGAAGAGTTGGAAAAACAACATTGTTAAATGCAATAGAAGCCAGAAAAAAAGAAAGTTACAAGGTAATTTATTATAACTGTGAACAATATAGGGAAATAAATCATTTGTTCGCATATTTATTTGCTCGTTCAAAAAAGTTAAAAATTTTTGTGAGTTCAATTGGCACTAAAGAAGAGGGTGAACTTAAAGAAGAAAGAGGACTCACCGAAGAAATATTAAGCAAGTATGATTGTGAGCCATTTCTTATTGAAAATTATGCAAGGCCATATTCTCCGGAAAAAGTTGAAGAAGAAGAGATCAAAAATTCTGATGTTTTTCTCTTGATTCTTGGAAAAGATAAAAGTGAAAATGTTAAGAAAGAATTTGAGTTTGCGTTGAAGTACGATATTCCTATTTTATGCTTAATAAAAAATTATAGTGGTAGCAATAAAGAAAAAGGCGAAATAGTTCAAGAGATAATAACGCACATCAAAAATATTGAAAAAGAAAAAGGAGGAATGTGCACCTACAAAAGATATTATTCGTTAGTAGAATTTAAAAGCGTTTTAGAAGAATGTATTAAAAATGAGAAAGAACGGTGGATTGGCACAACAATAGATAAATATAGAAAAGAAGAGTTCCGTAAAGTAGGAGATAAATTCTTTGAAGCAAGAAAGCAAAGCAAAGATACATTCCTGATTCTGATAGATGAACTAGGAGAGTTGAGAAAGGATGGAAAAAATAATTTTGAAGATTTTTTAGCATATTTAAGAGGAAAAACCAAAGAAGCAAATAATGCCCGAATTTCTTTTGTTCTTACGGGTTCAGAAAATGTTTTCACATTAGAATCTCAAAAATATTTTTCGGATTTTGAAATTGTGGAGATTAATCCATTTAGCAAGAACGTTGCGAAAGATGTTTTGAGAAAAATAATGAAAATAGAATTTGAGGACGTTATATTGGAAAAAATAGTTGCACTATGTGGAACTCTTCCTGCAGATATTAAAAATTTTGGCGAGAAATTCGAATGGATTATTAAAGCAAATGGAAAAGAAAAGTGGAAAGATGCAATAATAAAGTCCATAACCGCTATTGTAAATAAAGAAGGGTATAGAATAGAAGAATTATTTTTTAAAAATTTAAGTAGCGAAACAAGAAATTTCCTTGAAGAAGTAATCATTCATTTACCGGCAACAAAAAATGAGATGAAAATCTACTTTCCACACGAAAATTTTGAGGGCATATTGAAAGAAGTGACACAAAACTTTATAATTTTAAAGCAGGATGAAGGTCTGAAATATGATTGTGTTTCAAGATTGCTTAGATTGTGCGTAATAAAAAGAAAAAATCCATCTTTGTTTAATGGTATTATATCTTCGGATATTAAATAAATTAAAGATGCAAAAATTTAGTAATGCGGATATTGTTTCAAAGGAAAGCACTTTCATGAGTCTGAACGAAATAAATAAAGAAGAAGAATTAACTTTAAATTTATTTCTAAAGAATAATGAGGAAATTCTTGAAGGATTAAAAAATGACAACCAAAAACTTTATTTGATAAGTGGTGAAAGGATATCAGGAAAAACCACTATATTAAAACAATTATTTAACAAGGCACATTTTGAGTGTAAAAAAGAAAGCATATTTATAAAAGGCAAATATATATTCCTTGCTAAAAGATTTTTTGACCTGATTGGAATTAAAGGGAGAAATAGTGAGGACTGGAGAAGTGTGGATTTTAGAGATTTTAACAAAATTATATTTATTGACGATTTTGACAAGATGCTTGATAATTTAGGGGAGGACTTTTCGGCGTTTCTTAGAGCAAAGTTACAGGAACATGAAACTAGCATAATTTCTACCACAACTCTTAGAAGTGTCGAATTACGGAAACATTTTTTGAGTTATAGTGCTCCTTTTTACAGATTTTTTATTCCTTTTGTCATTGGATATACTTCAGAGGATATAAAATATCTTTGTGAAAAAATCAATAAAGATGTTGGCAAAGATATTGAACAGATTAAAGATATGGTGAATAACAATATCAAACTTTTATGGTTATTAGTAGAAAATTACGAAGGGAATATTAATAAAACTATTCAGAATATACTTCCAAAAATAAGTATGAATGATTTCCTGGAAGGAACAACTGCACAACAACAGGAAATTTTGGATTATGTTTGTAGAGGTATGATAAATGAAGGAAAAGAACATGTTAGCATAAAAGAAATCGTAGAATATATCTCTTTACCGGAAAATGTTGTGCGCGCACAAATTAATAAAATGTTAAATATTCATGTTATAAAAAGAATAAAACAAAAAAGAAAAAGTTACTTTGTCGTGAATAAATTACTACTTGAGAAAAAAAAGGAGGAGATCACAGGTGAACATAATAATTTAGGAAGTTTATTGAAAAATTTAAAACGCTATGATGAAGCAGAGAAAGAATACAGAGAAGCAATAAGGATAAATCCGAATGATGCTGAAGCACATTATAATTTAGGAATTTTATTGAAAAATTTAAAACGCTATGATGAAGCAGAGAATGCCTACAGAGAAGCAATAAGGATAAATCCGAATGATGCTGAAGCACATAATAATTTAGGAGTTTTATTGTATAATTTAAAACGCTATGAAGAAGCAGAGAATGCCTACAGAGAAGCAATAAAAATAAATCCAAATTATGCCAATGCACGTAATAATTTAGGAAGTTTATTGTATAATTTAAAACGCTATGAAGAAGCAGAGAAAGAATACAGAGAAGCAATAATAAATCCGAATGATGCTGAAGCACATTATAATTTAGGAGTTTTATTGTATGATTTAAAACGCTATGATGAAGCAGAGAAAGAATATAGGGTGGCAATAAGGATAAATCCGAATGATGCTGAAGCACATAATAATTTAGGAGTTTTATTGCAGAAGTTAAACCGCTATGAAGAAGCAGAGAAAGAATGGAGAGAAGTAATAAGGATAAATCCAAATGATGCTTATGCACATCATAATTTAGAAGTTTTATAAATTGGTGATCGTCTCTATACATGTTGCGAAATAATTTTCAATCTATTGTTATTTTAAATTTATTTAAAATATTCTCCGAGCGAAGCGAGATGACAATATATTCGCAACAATTATGAATTTTTTCCACCATAAAAAAATAAATTTTTAGATAGTTTGTCTATTGTTATGGTATAAAATAACCCATATCAACTATTTCGCAACAACTCTTCTTTTTAATTATTTTGTGAGGGATATTTTAAAAATCTCACCTCACTTCGTTCGGAGATTTAAAAATTTCTGAAATTTTTAAATCACCTCGCTGATACTCTCGGAGATTTTCAAATTTTCTGATTTAAAAATGCTTAAAAGAAATCTTAAAATTGAATTTTATAAATTTAATTTCAAACATTATGTTCCTAAAAATATTGGTAAAAAAACAAATATATAATAACCTCGCTGATGCTTGGATATTTTAAAATCCATAGGATTTTAAAATTATCTTAATTTTAGTGGGTCAGCACCATAATTTAGGAGTTTTATTGCATAATTTAAAACTCTATGAAGAATCTAAAAAAGAATTCTGTGAAGCAATAAGGATAAATCCAAATTTTGCTGAAGCAAAGCATAATTTAGAAGTTTCGTGGCAGGACAATCCATATCTAGGAGAGGCAAACATGCCACATAAGCCAAAGATAGAAGGTGAAAATCCACTAAGTGAGGGTTAAATTTTAAATTTAAAAAAATATAACTATTTTATTATAAAATGAAGGAAAAATACATAATGCTGGTTTTGATTTGGGTGTTGCTCATTGGCTTTGTTTTGATGAGCGGATGTATTGGAAACGAAGGCGGACAGGATGGGAATAAAACGAGCGAATCCGTGAATAAGACAAACAAAAGCAGTTGTGATAATGATGCGGGAGTGTGCAAAGTTCCCTTAAATCTGGGAGGAAATGAAACATAGGCATAACGGTTTTGTTACATATAACATAACAGTTTTGTTTATGACGATTTCGTTATATCTTGTTCATAATGAAATTTTAAAGAAATAAAACAAAAAGGTTTCATAACAATCTTGTTTCATCCCATCATTTCGTT
>MTER01000152.1 GCA_002083985.1 Candidatus Altarchaeales archaeon A3 | reverse complement strand
TCGCAAAGATTTTAAAATATCCGAACGAAGTGAGGTTAAAATTAATAAATTTTAAAGGTGAAAAAGTTATTTTGCAACATGTCTAATATATTTATTTATAATCCTAATCAATTATATTAAAAGAAAGTTAGACTGCGTAAGTCCTAATTAATATGATTACAAAACATAAACTGATCACAGAAAGGCTATTTGGCGATAATTATCAGCTTATTGACGGAACTGATGATATTTTCGAATTAGATTTAGCCTTGTGGGAATATGAATCTTTGTCAAAAAAGGAGCTTGTTGATAGAAGTGCCTATTTTAAATTAGTTGAGGGGAAAGAAACGAATCATTATAAAACATGCAATCTTCAAAATCTTGAGGAAGTTCACAAAAATAGCTCCTTTAGAACCAAGATTTTCTTTTTGGACGGCAAATATTCTACCGGCTATGCTACACACAGTCTTTTCCCGTATCGTGGCAAATTTCATCCTCAACTAATCAGGGCTTTATTAAATATTCTTGAAGTAAAACCTGGTAATACTGTTCTTGATCCTATGGCTGGAAGCTCGACAGTTGCAGTTGAGGCGAATCTACTTGGTATAGATTCAATTTCTGTCGACCTGAGTCCGTTTTGCGGACTAATGGGTAGAGTAAAAACTTTTTCTTTAGATTTAGATTTTAAAGTATTAGAGTATATCGTTAGGGATCCAAAAGAGATATTAGAAAAATTAAAAAAAGAAAAAGTTCCTGAATATTTTAAAAATAACAAAGATGATAAAAAACGAAACTATTATGAAATTGTTTTACTAGCATTTTTAGATACAATGGGCTTTGCAAGTCGTAGTAGTTCTTCAATTGATAAACTTTTTCCGCGCGTATTAGAAAGATATATTTCAACAATGAAATATTTTCAAGAAGCAAGACAAAAGTTGGATTTAAAAATCGGAAAAAGTAAAATAATTGAAGGTAGTGTTTTAAATTTACCCGTAGAAGAAAACAGTATAGATGCTATAATTACATCGCCGCCTTATTCATTCGCTATTGATTATCTAAAAAACGATCAACCACAGCTTGAATATCTTGGTTATAACTTAGAAACTTTAAGAGAAGAAATGATTGGATTGCAAGGTCGCGGTGTAGATAATAAACTGGAAATGTATTTTGATAAAATGAACACCGCACTAAAGGAAATGAAGCGAGTTTCAAAGAAAAATGCACCTATCGTTATAATTATTGGAACCAATGATATCCAAACGAATGGTGTAATACTCGAAACTAAAATTGTTGAACTTGCCGAAAAACAAGGGCTAAAATTTGAGCTCGATTTAATAAAACCAATTAGAGGATTGCAAAATACAATGAAAAATGAATCAATATTATTTTTTACTAAATTAAAATAACACTATGCTATACACAAAACCAACAACTGATTTAAAATTTAAAACTGTCATATACAAAAATACTTTTTATTTTTTCAACCCAGCGTTTGAAGAAAAATATGAAGGTTATTTAAATTCATTAAAAGAAATCCTTTTAATTTTAAAGAATGAAATTGAAACCAAAGGATTAAAAAAAGAGTTTTTCGAAAATTTATTGATAGAAAGAGAAAATGGATTGAGAGCACTACTCGCTCTTACTGGATTTTCTAATGAAACACTAAAAAGACTAACGACAATAATCAGGGTTGTTAATGACTCTGAATTAAGCAAGCTTGTTTATAAAGATAAATGGTTTCAGGATGAGGATATAAATAACCTGAAAGAATGGTCGGACGCACAAATTACTAAATTCATTAAAGAAAATGAATTTTTTAGAAAAGGGCTAATAAATATTTTTTTTGAAGGTTCAACGATTCCATTTTTAACAAAAACCGTTCCCTTATTCGAATTAAAAAAACTTAGTATTTCAAAACTTAAATTTGAATTGCCGGAAATGATCGATACTCTGATAAGATACAAAGAGAAAGGTAGCTATTCCGGAATGAAAGAAAATAATCCCGAAATTTTAATCGAAGAAATGTTAAATCGTCTAGAAATACCTTTTGAAAAAGGCGATCTTGGAGAATTGATTGAAAATGCTCCCGATAACAAAAGAACAATGGACTTTATTATCCCTAACAAACAAAACCCTTTGATTATTGCAGAAAGTTCATTTCTAGCCACGACTTCATCTGGACAAGGCGATAAATCAAAAACAGAAATATCAATAGATTCACTTATTAAATCTCACTATCCAAAAGCAAAATTTATTGGCTTTGTAGACGGTATTGGCTGGTATGTTCGAAAAGGTGATTTAAAAAGAATGGTTACGGCATATGAAGATGTTTTTACTTTTCACAAAGAAGAATTAAGAAGATTTGAAAAACTTTTAATTGATACTTTCCTAAAAAAATAGTTATGATAAATAAATTTCTCAACAAAATTATTAAAGGTGATTGTTTGGCGGTATTAAAAAAAATACCGAATGATTCAGTGGATATGACATTTGCTGATCCACCTTTTAATTTAAAGAAAAAATATAATCATTATGATGATTCTAAAGAAAAACAAGATTATTTGAATTGGTGCAATGATTGGATGAGCGAAATGGTAAGAATTACAAAACCAACAGGGGCAATTTTTGTGCATAATATTCCTCGCTGGCTTAGCCATTACGCAGAACATTTAAATAAAATTGCGTATTTTAAACATTGGATTGCTTGGGATTCTGGTGGTGCTCCAATGGGTAAAACATTATTACCTAATCATTATGGAATTTTATATTACACGAAAGCTAAATCTCACAAGGATTTTAAATTTTATGATATTAGGTATCCACACCCTCGGTGTAGAGTTTGTAGTGAATTTTTGAAAGATTATGGCGGGAAAAAAGATCAGGCACATGGATTTGGTCCTCTTCTTTCCGATGTATGGAATGATATTCACAGAATTCGCCACAAAAAAAGAAGAGATGAGCATCCTTGTCAATTACCAATTCCACTTCTTGAAAGATTAATTTTAATGACAACCGACGAAGGAGACATTGTGTTTGATCCTTTCATGGGAACTGGCACGACTGCAGTAGCGGCTAAGCAGTTAGGTAGAAAATATATTGGAATAGAATTAGACGCCGATTATGTAAAAATTGCTGAAAAAAACACAAAAGCGGCAAAAGAAACTAAGATCAACGGCCGCTATGTTTCTATTTACCTCAGCCATATTAGGACAATGCGAAAAAATGATTTCAAAGAAATTTGGGAGAATAAAAATAAAAATCTAACTCTACTTGAAAATAAAAAATACAAAATCAATAAATAGGAGTTTTGGATTTTAGGCATTCACCCCTGACCCCTCTGCCCAAAATCCAAAACGGAAAAAGAAATTTTAAAATTTTTTAAAACAATTCCGACTGCTGTCGGAAAAAAGAAAAGGAATACATCCGCTAACACGGCATATCTGGTTACGGCTTTTTACAAAAGCCTCCACCCAAATTGCTACGCAACTTCAGATATGCCGATACGTTATGTGGAATTGATTTAGAGGCACTAAAAGAAAGTTATTTAAATCTTAACAAATTAATATAATTATGAGTATGAAGAAAACCCAACTTGGAATTTTACTTGGAATCATCGCAGGGATTATTGATGTTATCCCAATGATTATTCAAAAATTAACGTTGGATGCAAACATTTCAGCATTCACATTTTGGATTCTTGCAGGATTTTTCATAGCAACAACAAACATCAACTTAAAGGGAGCATTAAAAGGAGTCGTTATTTCAATACTACTTTTGATCCCGTTGGCTTTTATTATAGGTTGGCAAGAACCAATAAGTTTAATCCCAATAACTGTAATGAATATAATTTTGGGGTCGTTGTTGGGTTTTCTTATTGATAAATATGGTAAATGACCGTGTGCCTCTAAATCAACTTTCTCGCTATCGCTCCGAACTACGCTGCGCTCTCATTCCGCTACGCTCCACCGGGGCACATAACACGGGATAAAATGTTCGGCACTCTACTCGTGCTTCACCCAAATTTTGCTCCGGATGGTCGCAAAACTTCTTGGCTCATATTTTTGAATCCGTGATGATAAGCAAAATTTTTGAAATTTCGTGGCAACATCACGATATTAAAAATAAGGTCCAAAGTGTTTTAGATATTTTCAAATATTTATATTTCTACAACAAATTAATTTATGATAATTAATTTATAAATTTTTTACTACTATATTGCTTTTTACTATTAAATTTAACATTCATATCTTTATAAATTTACAATGCTTTTAGCAGAGTCATCTTTTGCGATAGAAACAGCAAATGACACATTGGATGCAGTAACTACTATTCCCGATACAGGAGGCACAGGACTTCAGATAATTCTCATTTTAATTATTGTGTTGCTGGTATCAGCAGTTATATTCTATTACTTTAAATTTTATAAAAAAAGAGATGAAGGTGAAAGTAAAAGTGCTGATTTTGGCAAGACATTAAGCGGCGGGCTGGAAAGTATGGGCAATATTGGAGGCAGACGGAAATTTAAGCTCACCTTTAAGGTTTCAGATGAGAACAAAAAGGCGCTCAACGATACATTCCTGCTTTTACAAAAGGAAAGCGGCGATATAGAATTCTCAAATAAAATTCCGTCAACAGTTACAATTCCAAATTTAGATGATGGAAGGTATAATATTAAAATAGTAAAGGATGGTTATACTGCAATAAATCAGACCCTAAATTTAAAAATGGATATGAATTTTGATGCACTTTTAAACACCGATAAAGGAAAGTCATACACAGAAGCAAAAGGTCTGATAAAAGGCATTACGGAAGGTATGTTCATCGTTGAAATTTTTGTCCGGACACCGTCGGGAATTCCTCTTAACAATGCAAAAATTTTAATAGGGAGCCAGAAAAGCAAACAGGAAATAAATACAAACAGCGAGGGAATGTGCACATTAACGATTCCAAAGGGAGAATATCTTTTGAACGCTGAAAAGGACTTATGCGAAAGTCATATGAGGCATATAACCATAAACAGGAATGAAAAATTTGAAATAAATTTAATTCCAACGGCAAAGATAACGCCCGAACAGCGAAATAAATTACAACTTGCATATTCTATGGTTTTAAATGCGTATAATGAAATTCACAGCGGTTATGAGAGAACAATTCCGAAATATTTTGTAAAGGTTGCCGAAAAGGTTGTTATGGAAATAGAAAAACAGGCAGAGAATGTAAATTTTAATTCAAAAGAAGAGTATGAGAAAGTTATGAATGATTATATCAGGGCTGCAGAAATTTCAATGAAACTAATTGCTAACGGAATGCTTGAAAACAGGAATATTTTACTTTATGCAAAATTATCCCGAAATGAGAAAGAGATAGAGCCTCAGGCATTACCAGATGTTGAAAAAATTTCTATATCTGATGCATACCGCATACTTTCAGAGGTTGATAATGTTTTGATTTATGAGATAAGAAATATAAGCACATATCCCGTTGCTGTGTTGTGGAGAGTTGCAAAACATCTTCTTAATGAACCGAATGATGCATCTGCACACATAGGAGGAATATTTTTAAAGGCAGCGGAATTTATGCTGAAGAATGAGGAATTACGGAAACGGTTGAAGATAACGATTTTGTAAATTTTAATTGCAGTTAGATTGGTTTTAATTGCAGTTAGATTGGGATTTAAATTTTGAAATTTATTTAGCCAACTAAAAAATTATAAGTAAATTTTTTGACTTTTTGCTGTTTATAACGAATTTCTGTGCCAACAATAAAATGTTCATAAAATTATAGG
>MTER01000151.1 GCA_002083985.1 Candidatus Altarchaeales archaeon A3 | reverse complement strand
GAATTTTGTTCTTAAAAAATACAATTATCCAATGCTTAACATACCTTATGAAAAAAGAGCAGGATACTATAATGCGTTAGAAAGAGCGCAGACAAAAAACGAGGAAAATATATTTGTACAGTGGTTTTTCAGGAGATATGTTAAAGAATATGAAAGATATTTGGAATTTATTTATAAGTATAATTTATTTATAAGTATAATTCATAATTAAGAAAAAGTTAATATGATTGAAGCGATTAAAGAAATTTTTACCCCTAAAAGCAATTAAATATCAAAATGCTTGATGAATATAAAAGGAACGGAGAATTATTTTTGCGGAGTATTAAAGAGAGTAATGAAAACAAAAACAAGAATATTGAAGATTTAATAAAAGAAAATTTTAGAAAGCCGGTTTTGGAGTTGGTTGGCCATACGGCCATAGGTGAAAATGCCTCTGAAACAGATATTCTTAAAGCTACCGGGCCGGGAAGATATTTTGAAGTATCCAGCACAAGTTATGAAATCCTTTCAGCATCGTTTTTTAGGACAAGAAAGGGCGTCTGTTCTTTGTGCGGCAAAACAACTGATGTGTTCTCAAACCGACCGTATATTTTTCCGTTTGAGAGGAAAATAGATTCTATATCGCCTGAGGATATGCGACTACAATTTTGCAAAGAATGCGGATTTACTTTATATTGTGGAATGGCATCCTTATATGCTGAAAAATCTATAAAATTTTTCTTTGATTCGTATAACCCGAAAAATCTGTGGACAATAAACGATCTTTTCAAAAGCTCTGAATTACGGGATCCTAACTACTACAATAAAATTAAAAACTTTAAGTCATTTACATATCACCCGTATGAAACATTATTTGTAATTATTTTTGAATTTGTCAATAAACTAAAAGAAAAGAATCTTATAAATGAAATAAAAAATATTGATGATGTAAAGCTCTTAGTTGTTGTAGGTTCGGGACAAATATACGAAACACATATAATTGAAGGAAGTAAATTAAACAATTTTGTTAAATTTTTCTCTAAAATGATAGATGACAGCAAAGAAATTTACAATAGAAAAAATAAAGGAAATTTACCTATAGATAGTGAACACCTCATTTTTAACGGATTTTTTGACAGGTTAACCGTAGGACAAAACAATGAAGAAAAGAGCAGATTACGAAATTTGTTTGTGAAAAATTTATTGGATGGAAAAATGGACTTTATAATATTGAATGAAATAATAATAGAAAGGGTTAAAAATAAGGAAAAATGGCCTTTTCCTTTTTACTATCGCAATTTTCTAAATTTATATATGAGTATATTTAAAATGGAAACGGAACAACAAATGTTTGAGAGGATAAACGGATTAGGGTATGCCATAGGAAACAAAATAAAGGGAACAAATTTGGAGAATAGTTTTGTATGGGGAATATTCAGGGCGAGAGGGGTAGAAGAATTTTATAATGTGCTGGTTGAATTACAGGCAAAATTAGAAATGAATATGGACATAATGCCCATAAATGAATATGAAAAAGAATGGCGAAAAGCAAAAGCTATTTTATTGAATGGAATATTAAATGCAGTATATTCAAAATAAAAAACAAATATAAAATAAAATGTTATAAGAATAAAAATGGAAAAACAAACAAAAATAAAGGCAATTGAGATTGTAACCCTGACAAAAGTTGACCCTGCAAATCTGAACTCAAACGGAACAGAAGGAGTAATAACAGTGTTAAAGAAATTCAGAGACCCCATAGAAAATAAGGAATTTATAAGGGTTTCCGGACAATCTGTCAAGTATCATTTGAAGGAAATATTATATGAACTTGAAGAAAATAACAAACAGAAATATGAACCATATAATCTTGACGGTGTTGCCGGAAAAAGCACAAATGCAAAGCAGGTTTTAGTTTCTCCGGGTGATCCGGAAAAATACATATCTGATGACTTATTCGGATATATGAAAACGGATACGAAGAAGAAAAGAATTGCTCCTGTAAGAACCTGCGGAATGGTATCTTTATTTCCTTATGAAGAGGATAGGGACTTTGGAGTGAGGTATGATGAATCCGGAAACGAAAAACATAACATATTCGAAACCGAATTCTCGGCAAACATAATGCGATCAAATTTCTTTATAGAAGTTGACAGAATAGGGGTATTTGATAAGACGGAAGTAGAAGATGCCAAAGCAAAAACAATGTCTCCCGAGGAACGAAATAACAGAATAATGGATTTAATAAAATGTATTCTAAGCTATCACCATGAAACAAGATCTACAAGATTTCTTACCAAAGTTTATCCTGAAGCAGTAGTAGTACTTTTCCTTAACAAAAAAATTCCGGTAATTGGAGATAACTTAAGAATTACAGAGAAAAAAGAAAATAAATATCTTATAGATGCTAAATTACTCAACAATGTTTTGAATGTATTTGAGGATTCCGTAGTAAACGGATATATAGGTATTTTGGGCGGAAAATTTGATATAAATAAAGAAGAGGTAACAAACGCCAAAATTAAGGTTTTAGAGTTAAAAGAGTTATGGAATGCGTTAGAGCAGAAGAAATATATTGAATAGAATGATTGGTATTAGGTTGTTTGTAGGAGGAATATTTTCATTTTTTAGAGTACCATATAACTCTTTGTTAATGGATTCTTATTTGTTTCCTCCAAAAACAACGGTTGTTGGGATGATTGGTGCAGCATTGGGATGGGGTGAAGAAAATGTATTAGATAACATTGATAAGTTTAAATATGGTCTGATAATTAAAAACCCTGGTGAAAGAGTTATAGAGACCGCAACAATTTTTGGAAATTGGGAATATACTCCCTATCCGATAACTAAAATTATGAATTACAAATCTTATCCGATAACTAAAATTATGAATTACAAACCATTTTATGAAGTTTTTATTGCCTATGATAACAAAGATTTAGATATGGACAAAATATACAATGCTTTGAATGATCCGAAATTTACTTTGTATTTAGGGGACTCGGAAAGTTTATTCTATGCTAATGTAAAGCATCCGAAATTCTGTGAGAAAATAGAAATAAATAAGGGCTTTGGAAATGAATTTGAATGTATTTTACCTTCAGAGATATATAACAAAAAAGAGAGAATAGAAATGACAACAAAAGAATTTATTCCTCCAACAGAAATAAAAATTCCGATAAATTTTACGGGAAAAGGAAAAAATAGAAAATGTGTGTTAAAAAATGTGTTTTATTACTCAGGAGTTAAAGTCAAACTAAAAGAGCCTGTTGAAACATATCATTATGGAAAACAACCAGTCTGTCTTTTCTAACTTTACTGAATATGAATTAAGATTGTTGAAACAATGCAAAGCCAAAACCAATCCTGATGAAAGCATATATAGTCATTCTTACAAATGCTATAATTTATCTGCAAAAATTCTTGAAAAATTTTTTATTTCAAAGTCAGTTATTGAATGTGAAAAAATAAAAATAGAACCATACATAATAAAAGATATCTGTGCTTTCCATGTCCTGCTTCACGATTTGGGAAAATCAGATATTAGATTTCAAAACAAAATGGATGGAAAAATTAAATTTTCTCCTCCTCACGCCTTACTTTCATTAGAAAAGGCCAAAGAAAAGTTAACAGAAAGAATAAAAAAATATGATATTGCGGAAGAACAAAAAAAACTTTTGAAATCCATCTCCTTGCTTTCCATAGCATCCCATCACTCAGATTATCATAGAGATCTTTATAAAAAAAATGACTCCGAACCTTCTTACAAAATTTTAAAAGAGAGTGTAGATTATTTAGATGAAATTAAGTTCCCAAACTACCACTTACCTTCTGAAATAAAGTTCCTTTATACTTTTTTTAACGGAGTATTAAGAATGTCTGACTGGATAAGCAGTGGAAATTTAGAGACAAAAAATTTGTTTTTTGAGAATCAAACGGAATTGTCCGAAAGAACAAAATCATACCTTAAATTTAAAAATTTCGCCTTATATGAGCATCAAAAATATTTTAAAACCAATTTCAATTGCGGGTTTATGCGACTTCCTACCGGAGACGGAAAAACAGAAACATCGCTTTTAGCAAATTTTC
>MTER01000150.1 GCA_002083985.1 Candidatus Altarchaeales archaeon A3 | reverse complement strand
CAAAATAGATGAAATTTCAGAACTTGCAAAGGCATTAAAAAAGGCAGAAATTTCGCGACTGACATTTTGCATTTATGCAGATGGAAAATATTCTGGCATGCAAAAGGAATTCATTCCGGAAAAATTTATACCTTTTAAACAGCGGAAACTGGAAATTTAGGAAAAAGTTTTATCAAAAACTTCATGCCTGAAGAAAAGCAAATAAAGTCAAGGTTTGCCAGAGTGTTATTAAAATTAGTTATTATTTATTTTTAAATAGCTTATCTTTAAATTTTGAAAGAAGCCATAAAATTTGCAGAACAATCCCTGATATAATAATAATTGACCAATTATCACATAACACTTTAATATTTGTAAATGCACATAAAATCCAACCAAGAAGGCCACCTAATATTAAAATTGATGGGATATTTTTCGCAATAAATTTAAAAACTACAATAAAATTATTTTTAATCATTTTGATTTATTTATGATATAATTAATTAAACTTTGGACTAAATAAAAACATTAATAAGTGATATTTTTGTAGCATCTCAAAATTTCATAGTAAAATATAAAAATTTAGTATTTTTAACCCGCAAAATAGAACAATATAATTTAATTACTCTGTTTTATTGAGAAGATACATTACTTCTTCAAATATAAATAAAAAAGAGATTATAATTTTTTAGAAATATGAATAAAAAAATAAAATTAATTTTTATATTTTGAGGGTGTAAACTATGTAGTATTGAGCAAGTTCGTAGAAAACATAATATTAATTTCCTTGATTATCTGAAGGACATATTTTCTGGAGAAAGTAAAATGGCAAGATTAGCAGATATTATTATCAAAAAAGCGTCGTAAAATACCTCCCC
Source organism: Candidatus Altarchaeales archaeon A3 (assembly GCA_002083985.1). Lineage (GTDB taxonomy): Archaea > Altiarchaeota > Altiarchaeia > Altiarchaeales > Altiarchaeaceae > Altiarchaeum. The sequence continues at coordinate 3,725 of MTER01000150.1, read as the reverse complement.
GTATTGAGCAAGTTCATCAGATGTTATGTAGATGTTGACGGAGGGGATTTTTCTAATAATTTTGCCATCAAATATCCCCCTAACGCACCAAGTCCCAAGACTATTAAAGTTCGGACTCCATCATCCAACTCACGTATTTTGGCATCATTATTCAAAATACCTGCAAGTTCCAACGCTTCCGATTCGCTAATAGTCCTATCTTCAACCTTTCTAAGCAAATACTTTTTCCTTTCTTCTAATGTAGTTTCTAATGACATTTTATTTTTTTAACCTTTCTTTCTTGATTGGAATAATCCTATATTTATGCCTTCCATAAGTGTTTTCAACAAATAGTATTCTTCTTTTAGTTTATTATGAGATACTTCTAATTTTTCAATAGATTTCTCACTTTCCTGTAATTTTGTTTCGGCTTGGGTTAATCTTTCTCTTACGGGTGGCAAATTTTTTATATAGATTTCGCTTTCAATGCGTGTCAATCTTCCGTTAAAATTAACTGCAATTCCAATAATGGATAGAGCACCTAATATCACACCAATTATAATATAAATTTCTGAAATTTCCATGTTCATGTTATATTAAATTACATTATATATTAAGATGTTATTAAAATATAGGATAAATTTTAACTTCAATTATTCATCAGGCATTTCACTTTTTACATTCCTTTATCAGATAATCGGCAATCTTTTCATAAACATTTATCTTTGTTGCCCTCTGAAATCCATCAAAAGCTGGAGAACAATTTACTTCAAGAACCCTGTAATTATTACTTTCCTTATCCTCAATGATATCAACTCCTGAAATTTTACATTTTAGCGCTTTGCTTGCCTTAACTGAAATTTCCTTTAATTCATCACTGACCTTAAATGCAACTGCCTTTCCGCCAGTACTTATTCCGTTCTTATGCATTCCCTTACCAGCAATACGCTCAATCCCACCTATAACTTCATCACCGACAACAATAATTCTCATATCTTTGTTATTTTTTATAAATTTTTGAAATATTGCAACCTTATTATTTAAAGCAAACATAGAAAGTATATCTCCTGCTGTTGATTTTTCACAGGTAATCACAATTCCGATTCCACCTTTTCCGCTCATCGGCTTGAATACAAATTTGTCTTTATTGTCTTTGCTTTTTGACTTAAGAATTTGAAAATATGTACTCATTTCATTATTACTTGTGTATGTTTCTGGAATGTTGATTCCATTCTTTTTCAGGTAATAATAGCCCAAATACTTGTCCTTTGAAGTCCTTATTCCTTCTGTCGGATTTATGACATTCATTCCTTCATTTTCAAGTATCTCAATCGTATCAAAAATAAATTTATCCTTTTCGCTTAAAATTTCATTTTGTCGCAAAAAAATCAAATCAAAATTTAATAAATTTATGCCCTCTAAATTAGCATAAGCTTTAATGTGCCGTGCCACATAGCGGAAATTTCTTCCCTTATTGAAGCAGGTAAATTTAAATTGAGCATCAAATTTTGCAGATATGAAATTTTGAGCAATAATAGTTACTTCCGCGCCCTTACTTTTCAGGGCATTCACAAATCTTTTGTCTCTTTCATCCTTCGGAATTATTGCAATTTTCATCTTTACTTACTTTAAAATTTTTAAAATTTCCCCAAACTCATCAACATTCAATTGCCCATCTGCTGTTTTTTCCTCAACACTCACATAAGTCAAAAATCCGAAATAATGATTTAAAACCCTGCTTAATTTTCCGTATTTTCCCATTCCCAGTATTATGACATTTCTGAAATTTTTCTCTTCCGTCAAAAATGGCAAAATTTTATAGTTATCTTCAAATGAGTTAAATTTAACGGCAATCTTCTTTATAACTTTTCCTTTGCATTTCGCTTTAATTTTTTCCATATCGTCCAGAATTTTTTCCGTCTCTTTCCTGTCCGGGCATTCTGCAAAGTTATGTTCCGAAAGGATTAAATTTAAATTTAAAAAGTCCTTTATTTTATCAGGATATTGTTGAAAACTCTTTACTTCAATTGTCAGATAATCGGAAAATTTTGCTGCATGCTTTAAAATTTCAATCCGTTCGTATTCGCTGCCCGTAAAATTTCCACCTTCCTGTTTCAGCATACAGGTTGCAATCTTTGTTTTGTTTTTAATTCCGTCAATTTTGCTTATGTTTTTGCAAAAGTCTTTTAAATTTTTAAATTCTGCAATATCTAAATAATCAAGCCGGAATTCAATTGCACCAACGGTTTTTAAATTTCCGATTTTTTCGGCTAAATTTAGTACGTCCTTTAAATTTTTCTTTGCTATTACTGCACAGAGCATTTTGAATTTTTTAAATTAATGGGATTGTTTTGTTTATTCACCAATTCTCGCACCACTGGTGCAAGTTTTAGGTTTTGAGGGCAATATCAATAAAACTTCACATACGCCAAATATTATCTTATTCTTTTTTTGCGTCGGATTTGTGTCTGATTTTAGGTGATTTGTGTCTTATTTTTGTCCTGTAAATACAACTTTAAAGATACCTGATTATATTTTTAATTTTGAGCAATACTCTTATAAAAAACTTTGGAGGATTTCTTACATAAAATATTATATCTTTCTACATATAAAAAAAGAGGGGTGTTAGCCAAAGATAGATAAACACAATTAAAAATATTTATTAACTTCCTATAAAATCTATCTATAGATAACACTCTCCAAAATGATTTTGAAAATCGTTAGGATATTTTAAAATCTCCTGATTTTAAAATAATTATAATTTCAGAAATTTAAAAAAGCTCAATTTGTGAGGTCGGGGAGTATAATTTCATTTATGCTAATGTTTCAATTTTTTCAGCAATTCGCACCTCTTGCATATTTCCCAGCTACATAAATTTCCGCAGATTTTACAGAAACGGACACTTTCTATTTTGTAGTCCTTTAATAATAAATTTCTTAACTTTTGATTGCTTTCAAATATCTGAAAATTACTTCCCGGATGCTTCTCGTTCAGCAAATTTAAAATATCCTTGAATGTTTTCCTGTATGCATCCTTTCTGTAAGGGCATATATGTTCAAAATTTAATTCCGGAAAATTTATTTTTGCATATAACTTTACTTCTTCTTCGGGCGATTTTATAAACGGTTTTATTCTCGGAATCGTCTTTGCATCTTTAATCAATCCGCTTCCCCAGATTATTCTCTCAATGTCTCCTCTGACGATGTTCATCAAAAATGTCTGGTCTTCATCCTCTAAATTATGGGCAATAGCTAATTTGTTGCAGCCCAATTCCTTTGCTTTTTTGTTCATTATATCTCTTCTTAACACACCGCAATAAGTACATAAGCCATCGCTTCCATCAACTTTATTATTACAAATTTTCACATCGCTTTGTTCGGAGATGTTCGAATCCTTTGCAGATTTGAACATTGTATAAATTTCATCAATTGTCATTCCTATTTCGTCTTTAAATGAATAAATGTGGTGCTTAATTCCGAGTTTTTGGCACACTTTTTTTGCATTATTTATTGTGCTGCTGCCATACTCGTCATTAATTCCAACATCTATTGTCATTGCCAGAATTTCGGTTCTTCTTTTTTTGGAAAAATTTTTTAAAAAGTAAAGTAATGAAGATGAATCCTTTCCGCCGGATAAGCCAACGGCAATTTTGTCACCGACATCAACCATATTGAAATTTCTTATGGTTGCTCTTGCTCTTTTTTCAAAATATTCAACAAAGCAGGCATCGCATAAATTTAATCCA
>MTER01000149.1:4601-7847 GCA_002083985.1 Candidatus Altarchaeales archaeon A3 | reverse complement strand
TTTAACAATCCCTCGCTACACTCAAAACTTAATACATTTATATCTGAACTTGCAAGTGGCATTCCCACATTTCCTCCTATTGGAACACTTAGCTCAACATCACTAATTTTTCCAACTTCTATTCCGTTTTTATCAACAACTCTTAATCCGATTATTTTTGTTGCCTTCATTTTCTTAATCCCTAACTTTTATTAAAACATATAAATCAATTTATAAATTAATTAAAAATTTCAAAGAATTATTTGTTTTTTTAAAATTTAAAATTATAGTAACTACTCATAGGTTAACAAAATTTACAGGTAAAAATTTCAAAAAAATGCAAAAATCAAAAAATTTACCCTTAATTTTTTGGATAGGTGAGTAGTTACTTTAAATTTACAATCTCCTCAAATCACATCACTTCGTTCGGAGATTTTCCAACAATGTCGGAAAATGCCTCAATTACTTTTTTAATTTCCTCCTCGCTTAACAAATAAGTGCTTAACTTAAAATTTTTTGTTAGTCCCGGCTTTATTCCGGTAATTCCCCTCTTCTTCAGCTCATCGTAAAGGAAGAATCTCCCTCGCTTATGCTTTTGGGAAATTTCAAACAATATTTGCGATTCAAAGAACATTAAATCATGCTCATGCGGCTTTTCTCCCAGCTGATTTATTCCCAAAATTTCCAGTTTTTCCGAAAAATACCTTGCTTTTCTTACTTCTTCGTCATAGTGCTTAACTCTTTCATAAACATAAGGAAACGATGCCATTAAAGTGATAACAGGCAGCCCTCTTGCAGTACATCCAAGTTGTTCAATCTCCTTTATTTTATACTTTTCTGATTTTCTGAATAAAATTTCTTCATAAGCTTTCTTTGCCCCCAAAACACCTATCGGACCGCTTGCAGCCATTGATTTATGTCCGGAACCGACAATAAAGTCCGCATTAAAGTCAGAGGCATTAATTTCCATTCTTCCGACAGAATAAGCACCGTTCAGCAGGAACGGAACATTGTAATCATTACAAATTTTTCCGACTGCTTTTGCATCAGGTAAATTTCCGTAACTGCCATCAGGATATGTGAGTAATGTAAGTATGGGAAATTTTCCTGTTTCATTTTTGACTTCTTCAATAACTTTGGCATAATCATCTGCATTAATTTTATATTCTGGATATCCTGAATTCGGAACAAATTTTACCTTCAGTCGTGCTCTTTCTGCAGCAACATAACTGCTGTAATGTGCATTTTGATCCATAACTATATAAGCACCTTCTTTTGCGAGAGAGTGCATTATCAGAAATTTACCTTCTCTCGCTCCGTTTGTAAGTCGTGCTATATCAGTTCCTAAAAATTTTGGTAAAATTTCATGAACAAATTCCTCTATAGGCGGATTTTTTATTCTGTCAAGAGAGCCGCCGCAATAATCACAAACACTGTATCCGTCAGCCCATTCGTCTAAAATTTTCCTTGCTTCTTTGCTCAAAATCCCGCCTCTTTGAAGGGGATCTAAACTTGTAAATTTTATGGCTTCTCTGTGCAAGTCCTTAAATTTTTCCAGTTGTGAATTATGGATTTCCATTTTATTAATTTATTACAAAGATATATTAATTTATGTATTTGCTCAATAGTGTGTGGTAAATCACCAGTAACAGTTAAAAAATCACGAATAACCTCCACAATTTATTGAACATATTCTAATTTATTATAAAAATAACTCTAATTTATAAACTTAAATTTAAATAAATAAACAAATTAAAAATCTAAAATGAAATTTTACATAGAAGAACACAAAGGTAATTCAGCTGATAAGGGAAAGATTGAAATCGTTGAAAGAAAAGGACTTGGCCATCCTGATTATATGGCTGACTGTCTCGCAGAGGCATTCTCGCGAAATTTAAGCAAATATTATATTGAACACTTTGGAACGATACTGCATCACAATGTTGATAAACTTGAAATCGTTGGGGGAAATGTAGATGTGGAATTTGGCGGCGGAAAATTTTTAAAGCCGATGCTCATATTCTTTTCGGGAAGGGCAACCGCAAAAGTTGGGGACGAAAATATCCCTCTTGCAGAAATAGCAGAACAATCCGCAAAGGACTTTATAAAAGAAAATTATAGGTTTGTAAATCCCAACGACAAAAAGCAGCTCAAATTTATGATTGAAACAAAAAGCGGCTCTACTGACCTGGTTGGCGTTTATGATAGGAAAGATGCATTGAGCGGCGGAAAAATTCTGGCAAACGACACATCTATCGGAATTGGTTATGCACCTCTCACAATTACAGAAAGAATTGTTAAAGAACTTGAAATTTACTTAAACTCAAAAAAATTTAAGGAAAATTATCCTTACAGCGGCGAGGACATCAAAATTATGGGAACCAGAATAGATAAAAAATTAGACCTGACAATAGCGATGGGATTTGTATCAAAATTTGTTGACAGCGAAACAAGTTACTGGAAATACAAAGGCAAACTAATGGAAGAAATAAGAAAATTTGTTGAATCCAAAATTTCAGACAGCGAAATTTCATTAAATGAAAAAGGCGTTGACCTGGGCGAGAACGGAAATAAGGGAATTTATCTGAATACGGCAGATGTCAGAAAAAAGGGAGGGGATAAGGGCAACATATATTTAACATTAACAGGAATGTCTGCCGAACAAGGGGATGACGGAGCGGTAGGAAGGGGAAACAGAGTAAATGGAATAATTCCCTTTCAGAGACCTTTGAGTATGGAGGCGGTTGCAGGCAAGAATCCTGTAAATCACATAGGAAAACTTTATAATGTTATGGCATTCCGGATTGCAGATAAAATTTACAGCGAATTAAGTAAAGAAATTAAGCAGGTTGAGGTTAAATTGCTCTCACAAATAGGAATTTCAATTACGGATCCGTACATTGCTTATGCATCAGTAATTCCCGCAGGTAATGTAAAAGTAAGCGATCTGGAAGGAAAAATAAAGAAAATCTTTGAAGAGGAATTGACTAAAGAGAAATTTGAAAATTTAAGACAGGAGTTTGTTGAGGGAAAAATAGAGGTCTGCTGATGGAAATTTTTGTTTAAATTCATTAACATACTATTTTAAAGAGCAAAAATGAAAGAATGTAAATGTAGTTCAAATGAATTTATTACACAATTAAACTCTTATGACCTTTATCAGGTTGTTGATGGAAAACTTAAATTTCAGAAATCCGAAATAATTAATGAAAAAACAAAATTTTTTTGTCGTGAATGCGGAACTGAAAGAAAGATGTAATTAGATCC
>MTER01000149.1:0-4589 GCA_002083985.1 Candidatus Altarchaeales archaeon A3 | reverse complement strand
ATGATGACTCTTCGTGCCTCTGATTAATGATGATATCGCCAAACCCTGAATAGCAAATTTTTTATTTTTTAAATTTTTCCTTTAACATTTCCAATAGTTCCAGCTTATTTGAAACCTCTCCGTTATAAATTAATTCGTCATCAATGAGCAGAGAAGGAGTTGACGCAACCTGTTTTTGCAGTGCTTCTATAAGATTATTACCTTCATCTATATTTTTAATTTCGTAATCAACGCCTTCTTTTAAATTTAACTCCCTGACAACCTCTACAAGTATTTTCTTTGCAGCAGGACATTTAACACATGTTGTTGCAGTATATAAAGTAATTTTTGACATTTTAAATTCATTTGTCGAATTATGATTTGTTTTTAGAATTATTATTTGTTTTATTTGTTTTTATTCAATCGTTCCCTTTACCCCTGTTATTAAATTTTTTCTCTTTTCGTCCTTTTTAAACATTTCCTTAATCGACTCTCCCAAAGCCCTGAATACGCTCTCCCACGCATGATGAGAGTCTTCGCCGAATTCAGAGTTTATATGAAGGGTTGCTTTCATTCCCAATGCAAATCCGCCCAAAAAATTTTTCAAATCAGCAGAACACATATCTTCTACATCGTTCTGTCTTAATCCGTCTGAAATTTTATCAAAATATAAATTCGGCCTTCCTTCAACGCTTATTGAAACCATGCTTTGTGCTTCATCAATAACCGCGCTGAAAAATCCATTCCCTCTGATTCCTTCCTGTGTTTTTTCCTCAAAAATTTTAAAGAAAGCGGTTCCAATCACGATTCCTGTATCCTCAGCAACAACATGTTTCAAAAAATTTTCCTCTGTTCGGACATCGACTTCAATGTTAAATTCCGACCTGAATGCAAGGGTTTCAATCATGTGATTTAAAAAATTTATTCCTGTATTTATCTTAAGGTTTGTCATTGCATTTTCTCTTTCCCGAATTTTTACAGTTATTTTACTTTCTTTTGTTGTTCTTTCAACAGTGACAATATCATTTTTCTTATTTATTTTAATTCCGTATTCCATTTTAAAATTTTGTTAAAATTGTTTGTTAATTGTAATTCTTAAGTTAAATAAATAAATAAATTATAATGCTCAATAAATATAACAAATGAATCAGATAAATTATAACCTTGTAGATGAAATTTACAAAAAAGGAATGTTGTATGCACCTTTCGGAGAGTATATGCGGCTGAAATACAGATTTAAGGTATTTAAGATTCCGTTTAACGGAAATTTTACCTGCCCGAATTATGATGGCCGAATGAGTAAGGATGGTTGTATATTCTGTCCTGATTTTGCCCGACAATTTACTTATGAGAGTTTTCGCCCGTATAAGGACCTAAGTATCGCGGGACAAATTGAAAGTCAGTTAAAGCATTACAAATCATGCGAAAGTGACAAAGGTCTGGTCTATGTTGCATTCGGAACCAATACATACCAGCGGATTGAATTTTTAAAGAAAATTTACGATGAAATTCTAGAAAACAAAGAGGTAATCGGATTGAGTATAGGAACAAGACCGGACTGCCTTCCCGATGAAGTGCTAGATTTACTTGGCGATTATGTAAAAAAGGGCTATGAGGTATGGCTTGAAATAGGGCAGCAAAGTATGCATGAACACACACTTGAAAAAACAAATCGCAAACACGGAGTAGCGGAATGTATCAGAGTAGTCAGGGAAGCACATAAAAGAGGAATATATGTCTTGTTTTTCATTATGCTGGGATTACCTTATGAAACAAAAGAGGAAACAATTGAAACGGCAAGAATGTTATCGGCACTTGAAATTGATGCGGTTAAAATTTATCCGACTGTTGTAATGAAAGGCACGAAACTGGCGGGCGAATATTTAAAAGGAACATACAGACCTTTAAGTGAAATTGAATATATAAATTTAACAACTGACTTTCTGGAAAATTTAGACAGAAATATTTTAATCCAGCGTCTTTCAAAGGACTGTGGATTGGAAACAAAGTTGGCACCGGAATGGGATTCCTACAGGGCAAGAATTACTCCTAAAATTGAAAAGGAATTAAAAAGAAGAAATACATTACAAGGGGCAAAATTAAAACTTTCGCTTACTGTGGATGAACTCGTTCCTTTAATTTAATAAATATATTATCCTGCCAAAATTTCATCGTTTATAATCTACTAAATTTAATTATTTCATCGTTTATAATCTACTAAATTTAATTATTTCATCGTTTATAATCTACTAAATTTAATTATTTCATCGTTTATAATCTACAATATTGTTTGTAATTAAATTTTATAATATGAAGCCAATACTCATCAGATATAACCCGTGGTGGCATACCAGAGAGGTATCTAAAGAAAAAGCAGGAATCAGAAGAAGCAGGTATTTAAATCAGATACTTTCCTTTATGGATTCAGGAGAAATAATAAAGATAGTCGGAGTGCGAAGGTCTGGAAAAACCACGCTCATTTTTCAGTTAATTGATTTTCTGCTTAAAAAAGGTATTGACCCAAAAAACATCTGCTATGTGCAGATGGATGATGAAGAATTTTCACTTTACGACAAAAACAAAATCATAAAACAGGTTATTGAGGAATATCAGGAAATATGCGAAAGAAATATAGAGAAAGACAGGGTTTATTTTTTATTTGATGAAATTCAGAATATTAACACCTGGCCAGGATGGCTTAAAACATATTATGATAATTATAAAAACATAAAATTTATCGTTTCAGGATCTTCATCTACTCTGATTGACAGAGAATCAGTTGAGAAACTTTCGGGAAGGCAGATTGATTTTATGGTTTATCCACTTTCATTCAGGGAATTTCTCGAATTTAACAATGTTGAAATTAAATTTCAAAAAAATTTATTTGATGTGTCTTTTGAAGACATAGAAAAAAATATTGAGATTACAGCAGAAAAAAATAATCTGAAAATTTTACTAAAACGATATCTTGAAACAGGCGGTTTTCCAAATTTAATTTTCATGGAAGATGAAAAGAGAATAACTATGTTGAAGCAATACTTTAAAGATATAATATACAGAGATATTGTAAGAACATTTAAAATAAGGGATGCTGAATTGCTGGAGAACTTTGGGGTCTATATGCTTAAGCACATCGGCGAAAAATTTAGTTTTACATCTTATTCAAAGGTTTTGGGAGTAAGCACAGATACCCTTATAAGTTACCTTAACATGTTCCTGAAAACATTTCTTTACTATGAGGTATGCTTTTACTCAACCGCGCTTAAGAGCACAATAAGAAAATCAAAGAAAATTTACTGTGCAGACATCGGATTAAGGAATGCAATAATAACCGAAAGAGATGAAGGCGAAGTTGTTGAAAATATTGTTTTCAGGCACATAATATCAAATTATGATAAAGTTTACTACTGGGACAACAAATACGAATGTGATTTTATAGTGAAGACTTATGAAGACATAATGCCGATAGAGGTAAAATATAGTGATGATCCAAAAGGATTTAATGGCCTTCTTGAGTTTATGGAACATTTTAATATTAAAAGAGGAATTGTCGTAACAAAAGATGTTTTTAAGAGAGAAATTCAATGAATTGGATGTCTTATTCATCCCTCTGCGGATATTTTTATTACTATTTTAAATTTATGTATTTATTTCGTCGTTAATGGATTATTAAAAATCCATTTTATGCATGTGTTCAGATTATTAAAAATCCATAATTCACAAAAGTTTCCTATTTCATAAAACAGGTGTGTTGAAATGGGTAGGTCGCCAGATTACATCAATTTACTACTAAAAATCATATTATAGAGGTAATAAATTTGAACTTGCTCTATATTAAGGGGTAAATCTCACTCGTAACCGTTAAAAAATCACGAATAACCTTCACTCTCTATTGAGCATATTCCTTTTTTTGAATTTATTGTTGTATTTTATATTTATTACAAAAAATTTGTGTTTGTTTAGCTGCTTAAAAAATTAAGTGTGAAAAATGTGAAAAAATAACTACAAAACCAAATATAAGTTCGCTTTGCGATCATTTAAAAATTTTAAAGATTTTTAAAGATTGAAAATCTTGTAGATTTTCAGTAAAATCCAATTAGCTAAACAAATACAAAAATTTAATATAAATGTGTGGCTCATCAGTCTAAGTATAGCGGTAGATTTAAAAGCTCCGTATAATTTGCTCAGATGTAGCCACAACATTAAATACATACAACTTATTGCACGAGAATACGATCTACTTTGTAGGTAGGTTATTATAGCAGTATAATTATAATGATGATATAACTTTATTTGATGCATTTGCTTTAATTGATAAAATTGTTACCGGAGGATAAATTTAAATGTTAGAAATATGAAAACAAACGATAGTCAGTGTCCTGAATTTTTTGACAGGGAAAAAGAAAAAGAGGAAATTTTGAATGTTTTAAAGGGAAAGCCACAATTCATAAATTTTATCTATGGTCCCATAAACAGCGGAAAGACAACATTAATAACAAATCTGATTGAAGAAATGCCAGACAATTATGTTGTTTTTTACATAAATTTAAGAAGAAAGCTAATTACAAAGTACGGGGATTTTATTAGGGTTTTATTCACAATTGAAGACA
>MTER01000148.1:3785-4332 GCA_002083985.1 Candidatus Altarchaeales archaeon A3 | reverse complement strand
CTTAAGAAAAATACGCTTACTGCATAGTAATTTTGTATGAACAAAATTGAACATTTCGTCAAACTTTGTCATCATTTTGGATAAATATTCCGCATATTTTAGTAAAAATTAGGTAACTTCTCAATAACTTGTGAGAAGATAACCTCGCTGTTGCTCAGATATTTTCAAAATCTATACTGCACAACTTTAGAAATTGCGTTTTTATTAAATGAAATATAACCTCGCTTACGCTCGGATATTTTCAAAACTCTGCGTTTTAAAAATAACTTCGATTACGCCCGGATATTTTCAAAACTCTGTGTTTTGAAAATAACCACACTTACACGCACTTCATTAGGTGTCTTTCAAAAATCTTTATGATTTTGAAAATCGTTAGGATATTTTAAAATCTTCTGATTTTAAAATAATTATAATTTCAGAAATTTAAAAAAGCTCAATTTGTGAGGTTGTGGAGTATATATGATTTTGAAAATGACAAAATATATGACCTGTTTTGCACTTTTTGTATTTGTTTTTTATAAAAATGAGCCGTATAAAATTTATTCGC
>MTER01000148.1:0-3722 GCA_002083985.1 Candidatus Altarchaeales archaeon A3 | reverse complement strand
TAAAAAATGCTTAAGTTAATAGCAATGGAGAATTCATAGTTTGGAGAAAACTAATTTTCCTGTACGATAAAAAAAGAATATTGGCACATATTTGAAAGTTTACAGGTAACGAAATTTTGGAAGGGTCTGTTAAGGTGGAAAAAGAATATATTGTTATTGAAAACAATACAGTTACTCTTAAACATCTTTAAATTTAGAAATTTAAAATTTAATTTATAATAAATCAAAATGTTCTCAGTAAAAACAAAAATAATATTTGGAGGGGTTGAAGAAGAAATTTCTAATTTAAATTTAAAGGGAAATGGCTTATTATGCACCGGAAGACATCATAACTTTGAATTTGCTGATTTAAATTTATATCATTTAAAAATTTCTCCTGAGCCGAGTGTTGAGAACATTTATGAATACTTTGACAAAATCAGAGACTTAAATTTTGACTATGTACTTGCTATCGGCGGCGGAAGTGTAATGGATGTTGCAAAAATTTTATCAGTCGTGACGAAGGACACGAAGGTTGAAAATTTAATAGGGTCAGATAAAGTTAAAAGCAGGACAAAGACCATCATTGCAGTTCCGACAACACACGGAAGCGGGAGCGAAGTGACGAAGTATGCTGTTTTAAAATTTCAGAATTTAAAGCAAACCGTTGTTTCTGATTTTATTGTTCCTGATTATGCGCTCATTGATGAAAATTTAGCAATGAGTCAGCCAAAGGACTTAACTCTTTACACCTCAATTGATGCCTTTTGTCATAACATTGAAGCATACCTTTCAAAAATTTCCGATCCTTTGACTGATTTGAATTGCGAGAGCGGAATGAAATTTTTCTTTGACGGAATCGACGAAGCAATGGATAATAAAATTTCGGGAAGGAGAAAGATGCTGATATGCTCTGTTTTGGGAGGGATTGCCATAACAAATTTAAGGACAAATTTAATCCACGCTTTAAGTCATGTAGTCGGGGCTGAAAAGGAAATTTCGCATGGACTGGCAAATGCTCTGTTTTTGCGGAGCTATTTGAAATTTTACAAGGACGATGAAAAATTTAAAAATCTGGGCAAAATTTTGAATGTTGACATTATAAAGCGGACTGATGAAATTTATGAAAAATATAACCTCACTTCGTTCGGAGATGTTCAGAACAAGTCCGAACATAATACGAAACGACTAAGTGATTTTGTTGCTCAAAGCGAGATTAAGCATATCGCTGAAATGACTTATGAAAATAAACGATTATTGAGCGTAATGAAGAAGAAAATAAGTAAGGTGGAAATAGAAAGAATTATTGGGGATGCGATGTGATTCTTTATCTGCATTGTAGTTCGGTGTCCAAGTTTGATATTAAAGGATTACTTGAAGTAGTATTTGAAGTAGCGAGAAATTAACTTGACTTTGTCAGATTAAAATTTTGAGAGTGTAATTAACAGGTGACCGTTGGTGCTCATTCATATAAATCTAAAAAAATCAAAAGCAATATTTTAAAAATTCCTCTTAAAAGAAATCTTAAATCTATGTATTGCGAAAAAGTCACTTATTTTTTACACCCTTATTTTTTTAGTAAATTCCATGCTCTTAATATCTCTGCAACACTCCACGCCTGTGCAATACACCCTCTTGGCTTATGTGGAAAATCACCGTCAAAAATTTCCGGAATTGTCCTAAATTTATGTGCATATTCCAATAAAGGACTTAAAAAATTTCTTGCCTGTTTTTTGCTTTCAGGGGAATAATTATTTATCTTCAAATACGCATCTATAAAATTTCCCGTCAAAAATGGCCATACGGTTCCATTATGATATGCCTTATCCCGATTTTCTTCATTTCCTCCATAAACTCCGATATAATTCTTATCTTTCCGGCTTAATGTTCTCAATCCGTAAGGCGTATATAATTCCTCAAAAATAACATTAAAAATTTTTCTTCCTCTTTCATCATCTATGACATTAAAAGGCAGACCCATTGCAAAAATCTGGTTTGGTCTTACGGAATCATCGGGCTTATTATTCAAAATTACATCGTAAAGGCACCCCCTTTCTTCGTTCCAGAAAATTTCAAAATTTTTTTTTACATTCTTCAAAATTTCTTCATAATTAAAATTTCTATCTTGTTTGTTTGAGAAAAATTTCAGAATAGATAAAGCATTAAACCACAAGGCATTTATTTCAACTGCCTTTCCTTCCCGCTTCGTCCATTTCGTATCCATCCATGTTGTTTGCGGATTTGAAATAATTAAACAGTCATCATCCATTTTACATGCAGAGTTTCCTTTGATATAACCTTCAACAATTTCGCACAGTTTTTGATGAATTTCTTCGATAAATTGGACATCATTTGTGTGTAAATAGTAATAATATGCTGCATTAAAAAGCCAAAGCGATGCGTCACATGAATTGTGCGGGCATTCAAAAGGATATTTTTCAGGAATAAAATTCGGAATTAATCCGTCATTGAGAAAATTTAACCATCTTTTTATTAGACCTTTTGCAACATCAAATCTTCCCGTTGTCAGACATAATCCCGGAATTGAGAGCATAGTATCTCTTCCCCATTCACCAAACCAGTGATAGCCGGCAATTATTCCGTATCCGTCTGAATTTAAAAAACGAAAGTTTTCTAAATCTCCGAACGAAGTGAGGTGATGTTTAATTATAAATTTATCTGCTGATATCGAAAGATTCTTAAAAATTTCATCTCTTTTGTCGGTTATTTTCAAACTTGTTTGAAAATCTCCGGGCGTTAGCGAGATGATTTCAAAACCTGTTTTTGAAATCTCCGAATGAAATGAGGTGAAATTTATTAAATTTTTTATACGCAAAATTTCCTCCTGCTTATATTTTTCGTAGTATATTCCGTTTATTCCAATATTGGTTTCATTGGCACTCTCTATTTCCAAAAACTTGTTTTTGGAAATCTCTGAACGAAGTGAGGTGATGATTGTCACTTCTCCTTTATCTCCAACAAAATATCCCGGGCAATACAAGTCCTCAAAACAATCGTATCTCCGCTCTTTTTCTTCCCTGTAAAATGCGTTCCATAGCACATATTCATTCTTCAAAAACTCCATGTCAGAAATTAGACATATTTTTATTTTATCATGTAAAACTGTAACACCTTTTTTATCTTCTGAGACTTCACAGGTAAATTCCCCTTTATCCAAAATGTGTCCGTTTTTGTGGAAATTTCTCATATTTAGCAAGGGGGACAACGAAAGTTTTATGTCTTTATTGCGAGCGTTTTTAACTTTGTAATGAACAATAACTGCGTTAACATAATGTGGCATTAAAATTTCTTTTTCAATTTCCACATCCTCAGCCAGATAATAAAATTTTGGGAAAACATTGTATGTCCATCCCTTAAAAAATTTAAAACCTTCCGGATAAAATATATCTCTTTTATTTGCATCGCAATCTTCTTTGTAGTGATGGCTGCCAAGTTCATAAATTTTTCCGTTAATTTCTATCCTTTCGTCAATACCTGAAAGCATCACATATCTGTCATCATTATTGTGTTTCGCAACGAGCAATCCGTGATATTTTCGCGTGTTTAAATTTAAAATCGTGGATGACGCATAACCGCCAATTCCGTTTGTGATTAAATATTCAGGAAGATATTTTTGATTTATGTTATTGGCATCATTATTAGACCTATTGCAAAATAACTTTTTCACCTTTAAAATTTATTAATTTTAACCTCACTTCGTTCGGATATTTTAAAATATTTGC
>MTER01000147.1 GCA_002083985.1 Candidatus Altarchaeales archaeon A3 | reverse complement strand
CTCAAAAAAAAATGGCGGAACTTTTTGGCAGCTCTACTGATAACATTTCTCTTCACTTAAAACGAATTTTCCTGTACGAAAATAAATTTGTCATATTTTATATTTTACATCATCTAAAAATTCATAATTTTATATATTATACTATTTACAATGAAAAATAAATAGGACTTACGCAATTCATCTCGTAAAAGAACTTAAAAAATAAGAATTTGTATCTGTTTTGCGTAAGTCCTAATAAACTTGAAAAAACAGAAATCATTGAAATTTTGAATGACTGGAACTTCTGGAAAAATGATCTGGATGCAGGAAAAAAAGAAATATGTTGAAAAATGCCTGAAATTTACCAAAGACAACCTTGTTGTTGCAATTATATGTATAAGAAGCAGGCAAATCGTATATTATAGGGCAAATAATCAATTAAAAACAATGGAAATAAAGAGCAAATTATATATTGTTGAAGGTGAAAAACATATAATCGGTGATGGAAAAATCAAACTGCTTGAAGCAATTGAAAAATACGGTTCTGTAAATAAGGCTGCAAAGGAATTCGGATTGTCATATCCTCATGCATGGAGATATGTACATGAAATAGAAGAAGTATTTAATAAAAAGATTGTAAATACAAAAACTGGAGGAAAAAGAGGCGGCGGAAGTAATTTAACCGACTGTGGAAAGAAACTGATTTTTGAATATAACAAATGCAGGATTTTAGTAGATAAAGAAACTGAAATGCATTTCGAGCCATTTATGAAATTTTTAAAAGATACATTAGGAAAGGACTAACGCTTGCCATGACTTCTTTTCTTTTTTATTGTTTATTTATTCTATTTATTAATTATTTAAAATTTAAATAACGATTTTTAATTACTTATAAAAAGTTTTTAAAATGTTTAAAATGAAAAACAAAATTTTTATATCTGGGGCGTGTGTGTTTTTAACATGCATAATATTGTTGAGTGGTTGTGTTGAAGAAAAAAAAGAAACTGAAAACAAAACAATTATGGTATTTGCAGGTGCTGCGAGTATGCCTGCTATGAAAGAAGCAGCAAGCATATTTGAAGAAAAATACAATATAACTGTGGAATTAAATTTCGGATCAAGCGGAACAGTGCTATCACAAATGGAAATATCAAAACAAGGAGATATTTATATTCCAGGTTCTAATGATTTCATGGATAAAGCAAAAGAGAAGAGAATAATTGAAGAAGATACGGAAAAAATCCTAGCTTATTTGCTTCCTGCAATAGTAGTTCAAAAAGGAAATCCGAAAAACATATCCTCTCTTGATGAGTTAGTATATAAAGTAGCACATAAAAATGTAACTCTTGCTATATGTAATCCTGTAAGTTGTTGTGTCGGATTATATGCTGCCGAAATATTTGATAAAAATAATGTAACAACAAAAATTAAAGAAAAAATAATTACCTACGCTAAAAGCTGTTCTGATACAGAATCATTGATTGTTTTAAAAAAAGCAGATGCAGTTATAGGATGGGATGCGTTTGGAACATGGCATCCTGATGATGCTGACATAGTTTATCTTAATTCATCTCAAATTCCAAGAATTGCCTATATTCCCGCTGCGGTTACAAAATTTTCAAAAAATAAAGAAAGTTCGCAAAAATTTATTGATTTTTTAACATCAGAGGACGGCAAAAAAATTTTTAAAAAATGGGGCTATATAACAAAAGAGAATGAAATTAAAAAATACGCCCCACACGCAAAAATCGGAGAAAGTTATAATTTATCTAATATATGGTACAAATAACGGGCGTATATAATAGACATGTTGCGAAATAATTTCTATTGTTATTTTAAATTTATTTAAAATCTCCGAGCGAAGCGAGGTGACAATATATTCACAACAATTATGAATTTTTTCCATCATAAAAAATAAATTTTTAGGGGGTTTGTCTGTTGTTAGAGTATAAAATAAGGCACATAAACTATTTCGCAACAACTCTAATGAATTTATGGGGTTGTTAGATTAAATGTGATTTAAATATAAATAAAATGAAAGCGACTAAAAAAACAGAATATATTTTTAATAAAATCTCTGTGTTGACTTATGAAAAACCACAGGATAGAAAATAAACACAAAATTAAAATGCAATAGACAATGAAAAATAAAGGAATATTTCAAAAGGACAATGTCTTTAATATAGCAATATATTCCACATTATTTTTTCTTGTTTTATATATAATTATAGTCATATTTTCTATAACTACCTACATACATCCGGATACCTTTTTTTCTTTATTATTTTCCGATGAAATTGTTTTTGCAATAAAGTTAAGTTTAATAACCGCTACACTTGCCGCATTATTATCCGTCTTAATTGGTATTCCTGCATCTTACGCATTATCAAGGGCAAATTTTAAAGGAAAGAATATTGTAGATAGCATATTGGATCTTCCGATTGTCGTATCTCCTATTGCATTAGGTGCTGCTTTACTTATATTCTTTAACACTTCCATTGGAACTTCAGTAGAAAATTATATAAAATTTACCTTCGCATTTTATGGAATTGTCCTGGCACAATTTACAATAGTATCTGCTTTATTCATACGGCTGATGAAATCAACCTTTGATGATATGAATCCACGATATGAAGAGGTTGCTAGAACTCTCGGATGCAGCAAATTTCAGGCATTTTTTAAGGTTATTATTCCCCTGTCTAAAAATGGCCTGATTAATGCTACAATTTTAACATGGGCACGCGCAATCGGAGAATTTGGAGCAACTGTAACATTGGCAGGGGCAATGCAATTTAAAACAGAAACATTACCAATAGCAATATTTTTAAATTTATCAACTGCTGATGTGGATAAAGCAATGGTCGTAGTGTTAATTCTTATCCTCATCTCTTTTTTTGCATTGACATTGATTAGAATTGTGTCAAAGAACAATAAAAAAATAACATAACAAATTTTAAAATAATTTCGCTTACGCCCAAATATTTCAAAATTTTAACAAATTTCAAAATGATAAAAATTTCAGATTTGTCTCTAAAATTTAAGGATTTTTCCCTTGAAGATATAAATTTAGATATAAAAGATGGTGAATACTTCATACTGGTCGGACCTTCAGGCAGCGGAAAGACCTTGCTGATTGAATGCCTCGCGGGAATCAAAAAAGTAGAAAAAGGAAGGATATTAATAAATAGCAGAGAGGTAACAAATTTAAGTCCTGATGAACGAAATATTGGTTATGTTCCGCAAGACCTCGCATTATTTCCATTTTTGAATGTAGAGGAAAATATTACCTTTGGAATGAAAATAAGAAAATACACGAAAGAAGAAATTTTGGCGAAATTAAATAATTTAGCAGATATATTAAAAATAAAAAATTTACTTGCCCGCAATGTATGGACATTAAGTGGAGGTGAACAACAAAGGGTTGCAATAGCAAGAGCATTATCAGTTAATCCAGCTGTTTTGCTTCTTGATGAGCCGTTATCTACACTTGATCCGAAAATAAAACAAGACCTTTGGACAGAATTAAAACGACTTCATAAAGAACTTAATGTTACGACAATTCATGTAACCCATGATTTTGAAGAAGCAATGTGTTTAGGAGACAGAATTGCCATTATAAATTCAGGAAAAATTTTACAATGCGGAAATGTTGATGAAATATTCAGGTGTCCGAAATCAAAATTTGCTGCTGAATTTGTCGGAATTGAAAATTTGTTAAAAGGATATGTAAAAATTAAAGACGGAATGAGTAAAATTAAAATAAATGAGAATGTAGAAATATTTAGCACACGACTGATAAGCGACATAATCGGTGAGGGTAAAGATGATAAAAGAGATGACGAAGTATATGTTGCCATACGCCCGGAAGATGTCGGCATTGTAAAACATGAATGCAGGTGCGAAGATAAGAATGCTTTTAAAGGAAAAATCGTTGAAATTACTGATAGAGGAACTCTAATTAAAATAAAAATTGACGCTGGAATTTTATTTACTTCATTATTAACGAGAAGAACATACTTTGAAAAGGAATTAAAAGAAGGTGAATATGTGCATGTGGTCTTTAGGGCAAAAGATGTGTATATTTTTAAAGAATAACTATTAAATTATATAACTATACTATATTTAATCATATAACTATACTATATTTAATTATATAACTATGCCCCATTAATTATATAACAATATTTTTGATAAAAGTTTATAAAAATGGAACCAATTAAAGAAAAATTTGGAAGTATTGAAAAAGCAACTGATGTTGTCTTAAATTTTCACGGAAAGAAAAATGTTCCCGGGATTTATGTCGGGGTTTATATGCTTGATTTCGGATTGAGAAAATTTTATGAAAATTTCAAAGAAAAGGAAAATAAAGAGATAAAATTTAATGCTGTTTGTGAAACCGACTTTTGCCTTCCTGATGTTCTTCAGGCATTAATGCATCTGACAATTGGAGTAAGATATTTAAAAATTATAAACTTTGACGGAAAATTTGCCTGCACATTATATGACCGGGATGATGGAAAAGGTATTCGTGTTGGAATAAATATAACAAAAATTGACAAAGAAAAATTTTCGGATGTGTATAAATTTTTTACAAGAACAAGAAAGGAACATATCGTTACAGAAGACGCAAGGAAAAGAAACAATGAAGAAGTTATTGCCCAATTTATGTCAATGAAAGAAAAAGATAATCTCTTTTCTTACAAAGTTGTTAAAGTAAATTTTACCGGAAAAGAAGAAAAATTGCCTGCAAAAATTTGCAAAATTTGCAGAGAGTCATTTTTGAGCAAAGAGAAAGATGTTTGTCAGACATGTTCCGGAGAGAATAAACCTTACTTTACATATTTATAAAAATAAATAAATAAAATAACAATATTTTTTTGACATTGATTTGACATTGCTTACATAATCCGAATTCTAATTATATAAAGCCCTAACTCTTAATTATATAAATTATCAATTATATAAACTTATAATCATATAAGGTCATAATTATAAATTCATAAATTAAACATAATTTAAATTAAAATGTCTGATACAAAGATACATTCTGAAAAAAGTAAGGTTATTTGTGTAAATGTTAATGAAGAAACACTGAAAGTATTATCTTTTGTAAAAAATAAATCAGAATTTATAAGAGAAGCAATAAAGGATAAATTTTTATATGAAAAATTCAGGGAAGAATATGTAAATTTAAAAGGAGAACTTGAAAAGAGCAAAGCAGAAAATGAAAAAATAAAAACAGAAAAAAGCCATTATGAAACGAAAATTAAAAGGAAGGCAAAAATTATAGAATAACTTGAAAGAACTGTTGAAAGACAGAAAGAAGAAAAGAACGCAGAGAATATAAAACTTTCCAAAATTTCTAAAAAAAAGGGAATAATTCTAAAACAAGATGAAAAAAAAGTATAGCGAAATAATAAATCCCCCAAAAGAAAAGATTGAAATACTAAAACCAAAAGAGATAAATGATAGAGTTGTTGCAAATTTAAAGGTGATTTTAAAATCGCAAAGATTTTAAAATATCCAAACGAAGTGAGGTTAAAATTAATAAAATTTAAAGGTGAAAAAGTTATTTTGTAACATGTCTGATGTAGAAAAAAAAACTATCTGAAAAAATAGAGGTGACTCAGGAACAAAATAGAAAGATGTCAGAAGTAGATAAAATAAAAAGAGCTACGGAAATTTATAATAAATACAAAAACATCGTGCATCTGCGATTAAAATTACAGAGAAATAATTAGAAAAATTAGGGGTTGAATATACAGGAAAAATTATTGATAAAATAATTAAAAGTTAAAAGTAGCAAAAATGAGTGATGTCAAAAATATTGTTAATAATAACAATAACCACGGTACGGAAGTGCAAAAAAAGGAAAACTGGAAAAATGTATGGCTTTTAGGTGCAACTTCTTTGTTAAATGATTTGAGTAAAACACTGCTGATGATTGTATTGCCATTTTATTACGATAGTTTGGGCTTTTCAAAATCGTTAATGGGATTAATTGAAGGTCTGATGGCAAGTATAGGCAGTTTGGCAAATTTTGGTACTGGATATTTATCGGATAAAACAAAAAATGCGAGAAAATACGCAATAATGGGTTATGCTTTACTTCCAATAGCGCGGCTGCTGCTAATTCCAATTCAGACATTATACGGAATAATATTTTTAAGGACAATGAATGGAATAGGGGAAGGAATGAAGGACGCTCCAAGAGATGTCATTCTTACAAATTCTGTAAACAAAGAAAACCGGGGCAAAGCTTATGGAATACATAGAACACTTCATCAGATTGGAGCCGTTATTGGAACAATTATCGCATTCTTTTTTATAACCACTTTAACATTTCAGCAAATTTTTTTAATTGCTGGAATTGCCGTTTTTGCAGGTGTCATAATATTGTTCTTTGTAAAAGAAAAGGGAAAGGAAAATGGACAACAAAACAAGACATTAAAAATGGCAAATTCAAAAGAAAATTTAATGACCTTGCTGAAAGAAAAAAATTTCAGAAATTTTATTACTATATCAGCAATCTTTTCATTAGCAAATATAGGTATATTTTATCTGATGGTCAGAGTTGCGGAATTAGTAAAAACAGGGAATATTGAAATGATATATGTTCCATTTATTTATCTGCTTTTTCCATTGAC
Source organism: Candidatus Altarchaeales archaeon A3 (assembly GCA_002083985.1). Taxonomy (GTDB): domain Archaea; phylum Altiarchaeota; class Altiarchaeia; order Altiarchaeales; family Altiarchaeaceae; genus Altiarchaeum. The sequence goes on along the minus strand of MTER01000147.1, from coordinate 407 downwards.
CTTTGCTATTACTGCATATCCTATGGGATGGCTGTCAGATAAAATTTCAAGAAAGAATATAATAATTGCCGGCTATATTTTATTTACATTTTTAAATATAGGAATATTGTTTGCAGATTCATTAATTTCGATGATGTTAATATTTGGTTTATACGGATTATTCTGGTCATCAACACATGCTATGTTAAGAGCATTTACAACAGATATTGTCAGAGTTGAAAACAGAGGAACGGCACTTGGATTGTATCATGCCATAAGCGGATTATTTGTATTTCCGGGTTATATATTTGCAGGTATGCTGTGGGATAATTTTGGATATACTTGCCCGTTTATTTTTGCGTCAATAATTGGAATTGTCTGTGCTTTACTTATGTTTGTTTTTGTAAAAAGTGAGAAAATAGATTAAA
>MTER01000146.1 GCA_002083985.1 Candidatus Altarchaeales archaeon A3 | reverse complement strand
ATTAACATTTACCTAAAATCAAGATTCAAAAAAGTCCCTGTTGCGTATTCGCTAAATTTTTAACTTCTTTGCTTTCATTACTATCACTTTCATTGCCTTCATCATCAAATTCTTTATTTTCATTTTCCTCTCCCATAATATGCGATATTCCCTTTTCCTTATAAATTTCAATCCTTGACCTCGTAGCATTCTTAAAGTCCCTGTCATGTGAGATTACAATTAATTGTGAGACGCCTTTAAATTCCTTTAAAATTTCTATTAATTCGCTAATCTTACCTTCATCCAAACTCTCCGTTGGTTCATCCAATATGAGAAAGTCCGCCCTTCCTATGAGCTTTGATAACGCAGCATTCAGAGCAATTGATAAAGCACTCTTCTCGCCGCCACTCAGCGATGCAGAAGATATCGTATTAATTCCTTTTTTTAAATTTATATTGCAATTTTCATCATCCTCAAATATCTCCGCGCCGTCATAAGGAAAACCAAATGTTGAAAAAAGATTATTTGTGTATGTTTCAAGAATCGGAAAAAATGACTGCGAAATGTCTTTTTGTATACCGTTCCTTCCGAATTTTTCTCTTATTTCTTTTGAAAAATTAATAAAAGCGTTTAAAATTTCCTCTTCTTTTTTTGCTTCTTCTATTTTCTTTAAATCGCTTTCTATGTCGTTAAGTATATTTTCATAAGTCAATATGTTCGCATCATTTAAACATAAATTTTTATCTGCTTCCTGATGCTTCTTTCTGGCATCTTCATAAATTTTTAAAATTTCGTTGTGCCTTTTTTCATCATAATTAAGATCTGTCTTTTTACCAGAAAGTTCATTTTTCTTCTTAGTTAAGTCATTTTCGTTAGTTCTTTCCTTATTAATGATTCTTGCAACTTCATCCTTATTTTTTATCCTTTCCTCATATCTGTTTAAAAGTTCTTTCTTTTTTTCCAGTGCAATTAATTTATCTTTTGCTTCTGTAATATAATGTTCAACATTTTCAATTGTGCATGGCAGATTATTTATGTCAATCATGTCTTTAATTTCATTTAAAATTTTATTTATGCTTTCCCTTATACCATTAATATTTGTGCTTTCAACAAATTTTTTTGAATAAATATAATTGTCATGCTTCTTTTTAAGTTCGTTAAAAATTTTTGTCATTTCAATTAGCATATCGTTGTGCTTTTCATACTCTGTCTTTTTGATTTCTACTTCTTTTTTATTTTCCTTTATTCGTCCGGTTATTGTATTTAGTTCTGTTTGTTCATTAACTTTCGCCATAAACAATTCGTTATTTATATTTTCAATGGATTTCAATATACTCTCTTTTTTGCTTTTGTCAGCTTCAATATTATTTATTCCTCCTTTATTTTTGTCCGAGTTCTCTTTTAAATTTTTTTCCTCGTTTTCATAGTCATGGCTTTTATTCTCAACATTTAAAAGGGCTTTCTTTATTTCTTCAACTGCTGTATTTAAGTCCATCCATTCGTTATATCTTGCCATAAACAATTCGCTATTTATGTCTTCAATATCTCTTAATTGTTTGTCTTTATTACTTTTATTCAAGTCCATTTCATTTATTTTCAATTGCACTTCTCTCAAGTCATTCGCTGTTTTTTCCTTATTTTCATCAACATTTACTAGTAAATTTATCTTTTTGTCGTCGGGCAACGGGGACTCACAAACGGGACAAACAGATTTTGCTTCCGAAAGTTCTTTTTTTTGTTTTTCAAAATTTTTCAGGGCAGTATTTAATTCGTGTTCTTTTCCTTTTAAAATTTCTCTTTCCTTCATCAATTTGTCAATTTCTTTCTGCAAAATTTCCCTCTTTTCAGGAATTTTATTGATTTTCTCCAAATCACCTTTCTCATTAAATATTTTGAAATACTTTTCCTCTGTTTCTTCTATATATTTCCAGCAATCCGCTATTTTCTTTTTTATTTCATTTTCATTCCTCTTTTCCTTATTAATTTCATCAAGCAGGGTATTTTTTTGCTTTTCTAAATTTTTTAGTGCAGTATTTAATTCCTGCTCTTTTCCTTTTAAAATTTCCCTTTCCTTCGTTAATTTGTCAATTTCTTTCTGCAAATTTTCTTTCTCATAAGGAATTTTATTTATTTTTTCCAAATCCGGCTTTTCATTAAATATTTTAAAATACTTTTCCTCTGTCTCTTTTATATATTTCAGGCAATCCGCTGCCTTCTTTTTTGTTTCGTTTTCTTCTCTGTTCAGCCGGGCAACTTCTTCCACATATATTTTTAACCCGGCAATTTTTTCCTTTAAATTTTCAATTTCCCCATAAATTTCAGTGTAATCATTTTCATCTTGTTGTCCGGTGGAAATTTTTGAAATGTGCTTATTGTAGTCATTTTCCTTATCTCTAAAAACATTATACTTGTTTTTTAAATTTAAAATTTCAGTTGCTTTGTCCTTCTTTTCCTTTAACTCTTCAAAATTTTTTGCTTCCTCTTTCAGCGACGGAATGACCTTTTCTATTTCTTCAATCTCATTTAATTCCTTTTCCTTCTCACCTATTCTGCTTTGGACATTTTTTATGTTATTTTCAAGGATGGAAATTTCGCCCGAAATTTGGACACATATCTCTTTTTTTGTGTCTTCTTCATTGCAAAGTTTCTTTTTTTCTACGAGCTCCTTTTCCAAAATTTCCATCTCTTTTTCCAAAATTTCCTTCTCTTTCTTTAAGTTCGTAATCTCTTTCAATTTCGCGTCTTTCTTTTTTATGGTGTTGCCTTCATTTTCAACCTTTCCTTTGAGCTCGTTTGTTTTGTCTTCAAAATCCTTTACATACTTTCCGAAGTCATAGTGAAATTTTTCCATATCTTCAAGATTAATCAGCTTGTGGAAGTATTCCTTTCTTTCACTCGGTTTTTGCTTTAAAATTCTCGTAAGTTCTCCCTGTCTGACAACAGATGTATCTATCTCATTTAAATTTAAAATTTCGCCGAGTTTCTCATCAACGCCCCTCTGTTTGCTTGCAATATTCTTCCACCCATCCATATTCATTATGTCTAATGTTGCTGAGGTACTGCGATTTAAAATTTTACCTCTCTTCACCCTGTATTTTACTCCGTCAGCTGTAAATAACAAAGAAACAGACATTCCGCTTTCATTCCACCTTATAAAATTATCTAACTTAAGCCCTTCCCGTTTTTCCCATCTTTCGCCGGATAATGCAAAAAGGACTGCATCAATTATTGTTGATTTCCCGCTACCGTTATCTCCGACAATTACAGTTGTTCCGTATTGAAATTTTACGGTTGTGTTTTTGTGGGAGCGGAAATTTACTATGTGCAATGTTTCAAGGAGCATTTTTAAGAAATTTAAGGAAATTTAAGAATTAAAGAAATCTACTACATAATTATTTACTTCAAAAAAAATTTACAAATTTTTCATTGCGTTCTTTTGTATTCTTCATCCATCTCTAGCTTAATTTTTTCCAAGTCCTTTTCTACTTCTTGTCTGGCTTTTTCATCAATATCCTCGCTTACATCCAAAACCAATGCTCCGACATATCTACAGTCCTCGCATACATATTTTGCATCGGTACTTTTATATCCTCCACCCATAGTTGTTGATGTTCCGTAATAATTTATTCTGCTGCTTCTACATATAGGGCATCTTAAATCCATTGTTTTTATTTTTTGAATTTGTTATTTGTTTTGTTATAGATATATTGCTAAATTAAATTATAAAATTTAGAAAATTTATCTGTTAAATTTTATGAACTTGCTCAATATTAGGTGGTAAGCCAACGTACATTGGTTTAGGGCATATTTTGTATTTGCTCAATAATAAGTGGTAAATCACTCGTAACAGTTAAAAAATCACGAATAACCTCCACCCTTTATTGAGCAATTTTATCATAAATGGCTAAATAAACTAATGAAAATAATATACTTCAAGAAAACCATAAATAATATTATCATCCCAAAAATAACAGGTAAATTTTTTGATTTTTTATATTTTTTTAAATTTTCACATGTAATTTAAAAATCAAATAGATTTTTAAAGATTAAAAACCTGCAGTTTTTAGTAATTTTTGTACTCTCTGAATAGTTACCTTATTCTAAAATAAATGAATGTAATCCGTTCACTATCGTTAGTGGATTTTTTAAACTTCGTTTGAAAAATGAGATTATTTGAGACCGTTTAAAACTCTATAGGTGAAATGGTATTTTTATCAAAAAATTGTTCATTTTTAATTTTATTTTGCTATTTTTTTATTTAAAATTTGTTTTTTATCAAAAAATATTTTGGTTTTATCAAAAAATTGTGTGAAAAAGTTAAAAATATCTGATTATAACGGACTGTTGTGCTGATTTCTACAACTGTTTAAAGATGAAGTAATCAATAGATTTTATAAAATTTTTATAGCATCTAAAATTGTTTAATCTCTCAAAATGGCATTCTATGTTTGTTATTTTGCTTTTTTATTGCGATAGCCATCTTGCACAAGTGTGTTTTTTCAGGATAATTAACTTATTAGGAGTATCTTTTTATGTCGTATCAAAAATTTGTAAATTTTTGAGTATTCTAAAAATACTGCAAGTATTTTTATAATAATCATAATTTTATGAACATTTTATATTGGCGCAGCAATCCGTTACAAAGAGAAATTTTTGCGGCACGAAAAAATCCAAATAAGAATTATGAAATCATAAATGAGGAGGCACATGGAAAATCAATAGTGCTTAAAGAATCTGAAATTATTATAAATTAGATAGATAATATATGGTGATTGTATCTGCATATAACATCTCAAAACAAGAAACCATGTGTAAAATAATAGAATGAATTCGGACCTCTGTGATTATAGTGAATCCACTATCTTTTGATATGAATATTGTGATTTATGTGGCTTCACATAAGAGTAAATTTAATCAAAAGTTGAAAATTTCACTATACTTTGTAACCTTGCCATTCTAGCCATATAACAGCAGATAAAAGGATTCGTTTCGCCCAAATTACCTTCGGCAACTTCCTTTATCAACAAATCGTTAGATAAAATTTCTTCTAAACAATCAGATTTTTACTTCTTAATATTTAATTATAAACTTTAATTATTAATAATACTTTAAACTTTAATTATTTATACTAAATTTTAACTTTAAATTTTAATTAATGAATTTTAAAACCATTAAAATGGATTACGACCTTATTGTTGTTGGGGGAGGACCTGCCGGACTTTCTGCTGCATTGACTGCCGTATGCTATAAATTAAAAACACTTGTAATTGATGCTGCTTCTGCGGGTGGGGCACCGATGAATAATTTTCCGTGGAAGATTGTTGATAATACACTTGGATTTAGGAATAAGACCGGAAAGGAAGTTGCAGATATATTTGTTAACCACATAAAAGAAGAAGGTGTTGAAATAAAGGAGAATGAGAGTATTGAAAATATAACCAGAGATGATGCAGCCGATGAAATTTTGGTTGAAACAAATAAAAACAAATATACTGCAAAGGCGGTAGTAATAGCAATAGGAGTACTCGGAAAGCCGCGAAAGGCAAATGTGCAGGGAGAAAATTTAAACGGCGTCAATTACACACTCACAGACCCAAATTTATATGCTGGCAAAAAAATTTTGGTTGCCGGCGGAGGAGATACGGCCGTTGAATGGGCGGTCGGACTTGCTCAAGCAGGAGCGGAAACAGCAATAATGCACAGGAAAGATGTATTCCGGGCAAACGAAAAAAACCAGAACGACATTGCAAAAAGCAGTGTTAAAATTTTGTGGAATACCGAAACAAAAGAAATTTTAGGAGAAAACGGCAGAGTTAAGAAGGTAATGTTCGCAAATAACCAGACAAACGAAACAAAGACCGAGGACTTTGATGAAATTTTTCTCGCATTGGGTAATGTTCCACACAGTGATTTTCTTGAAAAAATAAATGTTAAGACAGATGAACGAAAGATGAAAATTTTAGTTGATGAAACAATGAGAACAAGTATAAAAGGCATCTTCGCAGCAGGAGATATTACAAAAGTGGCTTAAGATTCCGGAGGCAATCGGTGAAGGTGGATATGCGGGGATTTGTGTTTATAAATATATAAAGAATCCTTACTGGGCATAAGGGTTTTGTATCTTCATAATATTTGACACAAAAGCACAAAATTAAAAATTGAGCAAAAAATGTGTCATAAGCGCAAAACGCGGAAATTTATTTGTTTATCTGTAAATTCATAATTTAATACACCTTTAAATTTTATGGTTTGGTTAGATAAATAAAGAATGGTAACAAAAAATGCCCGAAAACAAGAAAAGCGTATGTGAAGAATTAAAAAGAAATTTAAAAAATGTCAGGTTTGAAACACTTTGTAAAGCGGCAAATATATTCGGTTTTGAATTTAAAAGAGGTAAAGGGAGTCACAGAATATTTGTAAAATCCGGTGTCAGAGAAATACTTAACTTTCAAAATGTTGATGGAAAAGCAAAACCATATCCGGTTAAACAATTTTTAAAAGTTGTTGAAAAATATAAACTGTTAGAAAATG
>MTER01000145.1 GCA_002083985.1 Candidatus Altarchaeales archaeon A3 | reverse complement strand
CCCCCATAAACTATTTCGCAACAACTCTATTATTTATTTGTAGTCATAGATTTTAATTATTTGATGGCGTAATTAACAGGTGACTGTTAACTTGACTTTGTAATATTAAATTTGGATAATGAATAATTAGTGCTCATCTATTTAAATTTGGTTAATTACTTTGACTTTGTCGGACTAATAAAATTTCAAAAAACATATTGTAACTATTCAGAGGTTAACAAAATTTACTATTAAAAACTTCAAAAAAACTCAAAAAATTTAAAATTTACTCCTAATTTTTTAGGTGGTTGAATAGTTACTTTTACTTTTACTTTTATTTGTAAATTTTATTCTATAAATTTAATTATAAAATTCTAATTTATTAATATTTATAAATCATCTTATTGTTAAAATGTACCAAACACCATCGGAAAAACTTAAAAAGAGAGGAAAGAGGAAATATGAAATTGCACGGGAGCCGGCAAATACATCAATCGGAGAACATAAAATAAAAAAGATAAGAGTAAGAGGGGGGAATGTAAAAAATCGTTTATTGGCCGAAAAATATGCAAATGTTCTGATTGACAGCACATATCAGAAGTGTGAAATTTTATCCGTTGTTGATAATCCTGCAAACAGGAACTTCGCAAGGGCAAATATAATAACAAAAGGAGCAATCTTAAAGGTTAAAAAGGACAGTAAGGAAATGAATGTTAAGGTTACTTCAAGACCCGGACAGGATGGAATTATAAATGCAGTTTTAACGGGTTAAATTTTATGATTAAATTTTTAAATTTTATTGATCAGATATATTTATTATTATAAAATGAGCAGGACTTCAAAAAAAAACGAAAACGATGTTGTCATCAAAAAAAAGAAGAAAAAGGACAAAATTGACATTTCCGAATTTATTTTTGAGTGGAATAATGTTCCAGGGAAGGACGAGAAAGGTATTAGAAATTATTTAAGGGACAGTTTCTTTATTGACTGGAGCGAAAAGGCAAAAATTGAAAAAAGCAAAGATAATAAAACCATTACAGCATCACATAACGGGCACAAGATAAAATTTGAAATTGATGAGGTTGGAAATTTATTCAATTTAAAGACAGCCTACGGAAATTATATAACTGGGGGGAAAATAAGCGAGCAGTTAAGGGACGGATTTTATCTGAACAAGGTATTTGTTCCTGCAAAAACAGAAGTTAAGAAAGTAAAGGATAAAGAATGGAAACTTGTATGGAACAGGCCAGACGGATTAGTTGATATTTATACTATAAAGGATACGGAGACAAATGCACCTGATAGCATAATGATTTATAACGAAGGCAGGGTATTTGTAGAGAATGAAGATGCAGTAAAGCAAATTTTAATTATCCGAAAAAAAGATAACAAACTGATGGTCTATGATACTATAATCATAATAGAAAATGTTGTGGCATCAATAACAGTTGATTTTAACGGAGTAAAATCGGACTTTATTATTAATAACCGGTTAGCCATAGAAAATATCATAGAGAAGGACTATATGGAGATTTTTATGAAGGCATTACGGGAGAAAGATGTAGAAAAGATCATAAATTGGGAGAAAAGTGTAAAAAAAGAGGAGAAAGAGGAGGCGGAATATATAACTATGTTTAAGGAAAGAATAAAGGAACTAATAAAAGAAATAAAAGAAGGAACGACAGATAAAGAAAAAATAGACGAAATTACAGGTCTTTTCAGGAAAACAATAAGGAAAGCAATAGAAGACGGAATTATAGAAAAAATTATGGCAAAGGATGCGCTGACATTTCTTTATAACAAATCAAGATTTCCGGGCATTGTATATCGTCTGAGGGATCTGGAGCTGGCAATGTTGTTATTTGATTCCGGAAGCGTTATATGTACCGGTGCCGGGAGGGAAGAATTTGTTGCGAAGGCAAAGGATCATCTGATTGAGAAATTAAAGGAGTTTGATATAAATTTAAAGTCAGAGCCAAAAATAGAATTGCAGAATATAGTTGCTTCAACGATGTTTTATCCGAAGATAAATTTAGATATGCTTGCCGACTACGATGAGAATACCGAGTATGAGCCGGAGCAGTTTCCCGGACTTATTTATAAAATTGCAGAACCAAAGACAGTAATGCTGGTTTTCAGATCGGGAAGGATTGTTATTACGGGAGCAAAAAGTGTTAAATTTGCAATTGAAGCATCAAGAATGACAAGAAAAGCAATAGTGGATGCAAAGGCATTGATACTGGAGTAATGATATGAACACATTAAAGACATATTAAATTTAGCATTCGGTTAATGATTTGTAACTATTCAGAGTGTACAAAAATTTATCTGTGAAAATTTCAAAAAATACCAAAAAGTCAAAAAATTTAATAGTAATTTTTTTGGCGGCGGAATAGTTGCAATGATTTTACTAAAAGGAATGTTCGGAGATTTTAAAACAGGTCTTAAAAAGACAAGATTTGAAATAATCTGTTAAATTTTAATTTTTGGTAAAACTACTCCGGGATTAACAAAATTTACCCGTAATTTTTTGGATGGGCGAGTAGTTACCTTTTTTGTTTTTTTTCTTAATTTATTTTTAGAGTAAAATTAATTTATTCTGACTTATTTTAAAAATGAAGTTTTCTGAAATATTTGAACGATTTTAAAATTTATACTAAAAATTATAAATTTTCAATCTTTAAAAATTTGCAAGATTTTTAAATGAAATTTTAAAATATACAAACGATTTTAAATAGAGAGGTATTTAAAATACATGAACGAAGTGAGTGTAAGTCAGTGTAAGTAAAATTAAACTTTTACTAAAAGTTTTTTAAAATGAAATCAATCATCCAAAAACTTGTTGACAGACAAAATTTAAGTGATGAGGAAGCAGGTCTGGCAATGAATTTAATTATGAGGGGAGAAGCAACACAAACACAGATAGCGGCATTTTTGATAGCGATGCGAATGAAAGGCGAAACGGCATCAGAAATCGCCGCAATGGCAAAAATTATGCGAAATTTTGCAGAAAGGATAAATGTGGATGGCTATGCAATTGACACCTGCGGAACAGGGGGTGATAAATTTAATACCTTTAATATTTCTACCTGTGCGATGTTTGTTGTTGCAGGAGCCGGAATTAAAGTGGCTAAGCACGGAAACAGGGCGATAACATCAAAGTCGGGAAGTGCGGATGTTCTGGAGGCCTTGGGAGTTAAGATTGACATGGAACCTAAAAAGGTTGAGGAATGCATCAACAAAACAGGAACCGGGTTTATGTTTGCTCCGCTCTTTCATAAGTCAATGAAAAATGTAATGCCTGTAAGGAAAGAAATCGGAGTAAGAACTGTTTTTAATATGCTGGGCCCATTAACAAATCCTGCAAATGCAAAGGGACAGGTTTTGGGCGTCTTTGATGAAAATTTAACCGAAAAATTTTGCGAGGTGTTAAAAATTTTGGGTTTGGAAAGGGCGATAGTGGCGAGCAGTAACGGAATGGATGAAATTTCACAGATTTTCAGGACAAAAATTTCCGAATTAAGAAACGGAGAGATAAGAACATACTATATTGAGCCGGACAGGTATTTTGAAAAGACAACTGTTGAAGATGTTAGTGGAGGTGATGCATTCTTCAATGCAGACATAATAAGACAAATTTTGGGCAATGGCAAAAGTAAGGAAATTTTACATAAATGCAATATCGTTCTGCTTAATGCTGCTGCAGGTATCATTGTCGGAAAAAAGGCAGAAAATTTTGACGATGCGATTGAAATTGCAAAGGAATCAGTTGAAAGCGGAAATGCGATGAAGAAATTAGATGAACTGATAAAATTTACCAACAGGGTATGAATTTGTCTCAAAATTTTAAAATACATGAACGAAGTGAGTACATAAAATTTAATTTTTTCTGTTTTATTAGTGTAAATTTACTGAAATAGTAAAACGCAAAACGTCAGTAAAATATAAATGCTTGTAATGTCAATATATAACTTAAAGTAGGAAAAATGATCGAACAACAAATGAAAATAGGTCTAAAAGGGCAGGTGGTGATCCCAAAAGCATTTAGAAAATTTTTGGACATACATCCCGGTTCTGATGTGGTTTTTGGACTTAAAAAAGAAGGTATTTTAATAGAAAAACAGGCCACAAATGTTGTTGAAATATTTGATAGAATTGCAAAGAGTGGGAAGTTAAAAGCGTTTGAACAGGATAAACAATATGAAGAAGAGATTGAACACAGGTGGAGTAAAGTTAAAAAATGATTTATATGGATTCAAATGTGTTTATCTATGCAGCCCTTTATCCGGATGTTAAAGGCGATAATGCAAGAAAACTTATTGGTAAAATTGAAAATGGAGAAGTAATTGGAGTTACCTCTTCACTGACATTTGATGAGGTTTTTTGGATTGTAAAAAAAGAACGCAATTTTGATATGGCTCTTGAAGCGGGAAAAGCACTTCTTTTAATGCGAAATCTGAAATTTCTCACTGTTGACAACAGTGTAATTTGGCAGGCGTATAATTTGGCAGGCGTATAATTTAATCAGTGAATATAAACTAGATCCAAGGGATGCCATCCATGCAGCATGTGCTCTTATTCATGGTGTTTATACCCTAATATCAGAAGATGATGACTTTGATAGAATAAAAAAGTTTGAAAGAAAGGGTTTGAATGATTTAGAGTTGTGACATTAGCATGGATTGTTGTGGTCTGATTGTTCAAAACGCAAAACATCATTAAAAATATTTGATTTATAATGGACTCTGACCAGTATATAATTATTCATTATGCAGAAATAGCACTTAAAGGCAATAACAGGGGATTTTTTGAGGATTTTTTAAGGCATAATATTGAAAAGGCACTGAAAAGAGAAGGCATTAAATTTCTTTTGAAAAAAATTTCTGGAAGGTTTGTTGTCAGGTTAGATGAAGAAGAAAAGGATTATGAAAAAATTTCTAAAATTTTAAAGAATGTTATAGGGATTGCACATTTTTCTTATGCTGTGAGAAGTCCCTGCGAAATTGAGGCCATAAAAGATGCGGCATTGTCTTTATTAAGCGGAAAAAATTTTAACACATTTCGTCTTTCTGCTGTTCGTTCGGACAAAAAATTTCCGCTTACATCCCAGCAGATAAATGAGGTGGTAGGGGAACACATTATAGAAAATTCAGATAAAAAGGTATCTCTGAAAAATTTTGATGTTGAAGTTGTTATTGAAATTACAGAAGGGGATGCATTTTTATATGTTGAAAAGGAAGGTTGTATAGGGGGACTGCCTGTTGGTGTTTCGGGAAAGGTTATATCTTTGATTTCCGGTGGAATTGACTCCCCTGTTTCTTCGTTTCAGACAATGAAGCGTGGATGCAATGTCGTATTTGTTCATTTTCATTCGTTTCCGTATACTGGCATTGAATCCATAGAAAAAATCAAAAAGCTCGTTAAAATTTTGAACAAATTTCAGTTTAAGTCAAAAATTTATCTCGTTCCGTTTGCTGATTTACAGAGTGAAATTTTTGTGAACACGGCGGGAAATTTTGAGAAATTCAGGGTTGTGCTTTACAGGAGATTTATGCTCAGAATTGCTGAAAAAATTTCGGAAATGGAAAACGGACAGGCGATAATTACAGGCGATGCTATTGGTCAGGTCGCATCGCAGACACTTGAAAATATAAATACCATTAACGAGGCATGTAATATTCCTGTATTGAGGCCGCTGATTACTTATGATAAAGAAGAAATCATTAATAAAGCAAAAGAAATCGGAACTTATGAAATTTCGATACTGCCGCATTGTGATACCTGCACGAGATTTATGCCAAAGCATCCTGCAACAAAGGCAAAGATTGAGATTGTAAAGAAGATTGAGGAAAATTTAGATGTTGATAAAATGGTTAATGATGCGCTCAACAAGATGGAAATTATAGAAATTTAAAAATTTAAAATACGGGAATGGTAAATCTGATAAAAACCGAAGCGAAGCAAATTTACACAAAAACGAAAATACCAGGTATT
>MTER01000144.1 GCA_002083985.1 Candidatus Altarchaeales archaeon A3 | reverse complement strand
ACTCATATTTTTTGTCAAAAACTCAATAATTTACATTGAAAAAGTTAAAATTTTTTTCAAAATTTCATACTTTGTGGATGGACACTAATTAATTTAAGAGTGATCTGTTCGCTTACAACGGCGTTTTTTTATTTTAGTATTCCGTCATTTTCAAAAATGTCCATAAAAATAATAGTAAAAAAGCAAATAAATAATAACCTCGCTGATGCTCGGATATTTTAAAATCTATGGGATTTTAAAATTTTAGTGGGTCGGCACCAAAATCTCTATTCCCTCTTTGTGTTTCCCTAACACTCTTTTTTATATTCATCTTTTTTAATTTGGAAGTGTCAACTATATAGAGATTTTATAAAAGGTCAATGGAAGTTTTTAATCGTTTTTATCTCTATTTGGTTAACACTCTCTTTAATTTAACTTAATCTACTTTTAATTTATTTGTAATTTTATCAATTTAATTTTCAGAAAAAATATTTCAAAACAATTTTAAATATTCCAAATGAAATTTTCGAAAAAAATTTTAAAACGGGCATCGGAAATAAACAGTAGGATGATATTTAATCTGGATGTTGAAAAAGGTATTGAAATTTTGGACAAAATTTATCCCTATCTTGCCGCCTGTAAGATAAACCGCACACTCACCGACATTATCGGCATGAACGAAATTAAAAGGATAATTGAGCAATATCCTGATTTGCCTTTTATTGCGGACTTTAAAATCGCAGACATTCCTCATACAAATGATGTCCTCTCAAAAAACGCCGGACATGTGGGATTTGATGCCATAACCGTGCAGGCATTTGTCGGAAGCGATGCCGTAATGGCAGTCCAAAAAAATTTAGATGTTATTCTGGTCGTAGCAATGTCCCACGAAGGAGCAAAGGAATTCATAAGCGAAAACACTAAAAAATTTTGCGAGCTTGCATTAAATTTAAACATTGATGCTGTTGTTGCTCCTGCGACAAGGACTGAAGAGATAAAAACAGTAAAGGAAATTTTAAAATCTCAAGCAATTATACTCTCTCCGGGTGTGGGTGTGCAGGGGGGAAATTTCGGAGATGCAGTAAGAAACGGATCTGACTTTGAAATGATCGGAAGAACAATTTACGATGTAAAAAATCCAAAAGAAATTGCTAATGAAATTTATGAAAAATTACCTTTTAAAAAATAAAAAACAAAATAAATAGGACTTACGCAAAACAGATACGAATTCTTATCTTTTTAAGTCATTTTACAATGTGAATTGCGTAAGTCCTAATAAAGAAAAAAATAAAGAAAAAGTAAAAAGAGTAAAAAATTTGTAATTATATCTAACTCTGCGATTTCTGTGTCTCTGCGGCGCTAAACAAATACAAAAATTTCAACCCCGAAATGTAAGTCCTACCTTATTTTTTCTTAAACATCTTTCTCAATTCAGCCCCGACCTTTTCAATTTGTATATTTGCCTCTTCCTCACGCATATTGTTTAAATTTTTCATTCCTCCTTTGCATTCATTTACCCATTCCTCTGCAAATTCTCCGCTTTGAATTTCTCCTAAAATTTCCTTCATTGTATCTTTTGTTTTTTCATTAATAATCCTCTTTCCTCTTGTCCTTCCTCCGTATTCCGCTGTATTTGAGACCTTATTCCACATATTCTCAATTCCTCCTTCCTGAATTAAGTCAACTATAAGCTTTAATTCATGACATGTTTCAAAATATGCAATTTCCGGCTGATAACCTGCTTTTACAAGCGTATCAAACGATGCCTTTATTAGTTCTGCTGTCCCTCCACATAAATCAACCTGTTCTCCAAACAAATCCGTTTCTGTTTCTTCCTGAAATGTTGTTTCTATTACTCCTGCTCTTGTTGCTCCAATTGCTTTTGCAAATGCCAGTGCCTTTTCTTTCGCTTTTCCGCTGGCATTTTGATAAACTGCTATTAGTGCAGGTGTTCCAAATCCCTCAACATAAGTCTTCCTGACTCCTGCGCCGGGTGACTTCGGAGCAACCATTATAACATCAATATCATTAGGTGGAATAATTCTTTTAAAATGAATATTGAATCCGTGTGAAAACATCAGTGCTTTACCTTTCTTTATATATGGCTTTATTGACTTTTCATATACATCCGCCTGTGTTTCGTCAGGGATTAAAATATGAATCACATTACCTTTTTTTGCTGCTTCTTCTATTGAAACAGGATTAAATCCGTCTGCAACCGCCTGGTTATATGTCTTGCTGTCATTTGTTCGCAAGCCCACAACGACATCCATTCCTGATTCCTTTGCATTTAATGCCTGTGCCCTTCCCTGAATTCCGTAGCCAATAACTGATATTATCTTTCCTTTAAACATGCTCATATTTGCATCCTCATCATAATATATTTTTGCCATTTTTATACATTTTTAATTATATACTTTTAATTTTACATTCCTAATTTTATTTTAAATTTTAACAAAATAAAATTTTAACAAAACAAATTATGTTTTCATAACAAAATTTATAACAATTTTTATTTAATACTTAATCTCCTAATACCAATTAATAATAGATCAACGGTCATAGAGATGGTGGAAATACCCGCTCTCATCCCGAACGCGGAAGTTAAGCATTATCTCGATCATGTCAGTACTGCTCAATGAGTGGGAAAGCCGATTGCTGTTGATCTATTTTTTATTGTACTTGAAATTTAGTTTTATTTATTATAATTTGTTTTATATTTTAAAATTTTATGCTTTAAAATGATTAATTATTCTAATAATTATCTGTCATTGTCTGTGTTTGTTATATTTGTCTTTGCTTTATCGGGATGTATTGAAAATACAGGCAACCTAAACAAGACCGGTGAAATCGGCAAAGAAAATTTTTCAAAAGAAATTTCTACAGATTCGTTACTTGATATGTGCGTTAAGAGAGCTTATGACATTCGGCATTATGAATTTGAAGAAATGGTAAAAATTTCTATATCCGGAACGATGAATATGCAAATAAGTATTAACCAGAATGGAATAGTAAATTTAAAAGAGAAAAGGTTTTTTGTAGCATCTGATTTTAATATTATGAATACCGTATTACAGGCGGAAATGTACAAGATTGACGCTCAAATTTATTATGCTGAAGTAAAGGACAACAAAAGAGAATGGAAAATTTATACAAAAGAAGATGTGGAAAATAAATTGGGGTTTATTAAGTATGCCGATTTATTTAATCCGGATGATGATTACGGCAAAAAATTTACATCTCTCAAAAATACAGAGAAAGAAATAGTCGGAAGCGAATTAATTGACGGACAAAACTGCGGCATCGTTAAAATTTATGTCAATACAATCGAAGTCCTCAAAGAAAAAAATTTAAGTGCGAATGAAGGAAACAGTATAGAAAATTTAGAATTAAAATTATGGATTTCAAAAAGTAACGGAGATGTTATGAAGGAATATAAACTTATGACTTTAAAAGGCAACAATAACGCTATAACGACGATAGAAAAGACAACATTATACAAAAATTACAACAAAGAAGTTGTTATAAATCCGCCGATTTAAATTTTACACCTCGTTTCTAAGCAGAGGATATATTAGGAGAAGATGAGAATAAATTTATTTCCATTATACTTGTTGCAAATTAATACTTACAAATTAACTTTATTACTTGTTTAGAACTTGCTCAATAGTAAGTGGTAAATCACTCGTAATCGTTAAAAAATCACGAATAACATCCACTCTGTATTGAGCATATTCCTTGTTTAAATTATATTGGTGTTTATTTCAAATTTGGAACTTGCTCAATATTGAGAGGCAAATCAATCGTAACAGTCAAAAAATCACAAATAACCTCCACTTTTTACTTTTTATTGAGCATATTCCAAATTTGTGATAAGTTAAGTTCGTTTCACTCTCATATTTCAAAAATTTCATTTTTGAAATCGCTTCGCCATCATTTTAAAATAACCTCATTTCATTCGGATATTTCAAATAAATTTGAAATGCTTCGGCATTTTGAAAGATTGAAAACTTCTGGTTTTCAGTATATTT
>MTER01000143.1:9758-10028 GCA_002083985.1 Candidatus Altarchaeales archaeon A3 | reverse complement strand
GTATGAAATTTTGAAAAAAATTTTAACTTTTTCAATGTAAATTATTGAGTTTTTGACAAAAAATATGAGTTTATGGATGGACACTAATTAACCTAATTTAAAGGGGTTAGCACCAAAAATTTAATATTATTCATATTAGAGTTGTTGCGAAATAGTTGATATGGGTTATTTTATACCTGGACAATAGACAAACTATCTAAAAATTTATTTTTTTATGAAGGAAAAAATTCATAATTGTTATGAATATATTGTCACCTCGCTTCGCTCGGA
>MTER01000143.1:3796-9702 GCA_002083985.1 Candidatus Altarchaeales archaeon A3 | reverse complement strand
ATTGTGATTTGGATGAGAATAAAAATGTAAATTTACCTGATGCCTTTGCTTTAATTGATAAAATTGTTATTCAAAATTAATTGATTATACTTTACTTAATTAACTAAAATGGCCCATAAATGTTTGCGATGCAATAAAATATATTCCGAGGAGGAAATTCTTACAGTCAAACAATGTATAACCTGTGGAGGAAGGTTTTTTTTATCCGCGAAAGCGGAGGAAGAACTTTTAAGAAAGGAAGACCTTCAGACACCCGAAGAAAAAGCATTAGGGGTAGCAGGCGAAGTTGAGGTTAGAAGAGTAGGTGATGTTGTATTTGTAAAAAAAATATCTTCAGAAAATGTTGAAAAAGAAATAAAAAAGAAAGGTGGAATGGTAAAAGAAGAAATAAAAGAACAAGAAAAACAGGTAATTCTCAAAGTTCCATCGCCAGAACCAGTAAAGTCTGAAAAAGAATTTTACAGCTGGAAAGGATATAATGGGGAAAAAGAAAGTGAAAGGGTAGAAGTTCCGCAAATGCAAAGTTCCGAACAGCGACAAATTGAAGAGAATAAATTGAAGATAGAGAGTATAATGGAAAAAAAAGGAATAGAATATATAAAAGCAACTAAACCAACAACAGAAAATGTACGGGAAAAAGAAAAAGCAGAAACAGTAAAAGTTATTGAAGAGAAACCAGGACCAATAATACCATTAAGTGATGAAGAATGGCTTGAAAAGGTATTTAAAGACAGGCCTGACGGGGTTGTTACTATGGATATTGAGACCCTTAAAATTTTAAAGACAGGAAAATATGAAATTGATGTTCCGGGACTGATGGGAAATAAGCCGGTTATTGCCGCACTTAGAGAAGGAACATATTATATTGACATTCATTCCGCAATAAAAAAATTTCAAAATAGGAAAAAGGAAGAAGAATGAAAATTTTAAAATACCGAAAATTCTTTGAGAATTTTCAATCTTTAAAAAATCTACTATATATTTAAAATGAAATTTGCACTTTCTGTGACAATTAAAGGCAGCAGGGAATTTACTGAAATAAGTAAAGATGAAATAGACGATGTATTGAGCAAAGCTGAAAATTTAAAGAAGGGAATTGACGGGGCATTTAAAATAAATGTTGAGGTGAGTAAAGATATAAAATTAGAAATTTTGTCGGATTACAGGGCACACAGTTTATTTGCCAGAATCAAAAAAATATTGGCGGAACATACTGGGAAGAAATATCACATCGGCATCAAGGAAATTTTTGTAGACAAATACGAAATTTTATTTGAGACAGATAGGACTCCGCTAAAGCCGGTCTCTGTTCCTTTTGCAGAGGTTAAATTTGACGGAAATTTATGCAATGTGCTGATTAAAGATGCAGATGAAAATTTCTTAACCAATAATTATGCCGACCGGCTGATAAATTTAATAAAGGAAAAAGTAGCAAAACAGTATTACGAAGGAAAGAAAGAATACTGGAATTTATTATGGTCATCCGAAAGAAAAGATCTCAAATTTAATACGGATCCGAGCGAAGAGATGCGAAAGAGAGGATGGATTTTTCAGATAAGTAAGGGAAAGTGGTTTTATTTTCCGCAGGCAGCACACCTGCTTAATGTAATGAAGACAATTGCAGTTGAAGAGTTCGTTAAATTGAGCGGATTTAAGGAAGTAATTGCCTCAAATATAAAGCCGCTGGAAATATGGCTCAAAACAGGACATATTTATGGAATGCCTAATGAAATTTATTATGTGGCTAATCCGAAGACAAGAGATGAATCAGCATGGGAACATTTCAAAGATGTCGTAAAAATAACCAAAAACATCCCGAAAGAAGAATTAAAGGAATTAGTTGATATTAATTACGGAATTACTTATGCACAGTGTCCGATGATATATCATGCCTTAAACAACAAAACAATTGCAGAAGATAATTTGCCCTTAAAAATTTTTGAAAGAACGGTCAATTCAGCAAGGTATGAATCTGGGGGAACTCACGGCATTGAGAGAGTGGATGAATTTCACAGGATTGAATGCGTTTATATAGGAACTCCCGAAGTCCTTACGGAATTGAAGGACCTGATGATTGAACGATATAAATTTATATTTAATGAAATTTTGGACCTGGAATGGAGAATGGCTGATGTTGTGCCGTTTTATATGCAACATGCCGGAGAAGCGGAAGGTGTAAAAGGAGAGGGTGCTAAATTATGGAAAGGGACTGTTGATTTTGAGGCATATTTGCCTTATCGCGGAAGCAGGGAAGAAAGTCAGTGGCTTGAATTCCAGAATTTAAGTATTGTCGGAGATAAATATACCTCTGCCTTTAACATTAAAACACAAAAGGAGGAATTATGGAGCGGATGCACGGGAATCGGACTGGAAAGATGGTTGGTTGCATTTTTGGCACAGCACGGATTTAATTATGATGACTGGCCGGAGAAATTTAAGAAATATGTAAAGAGAGAAGAAATAGAAAAAGGGATTAAATTTTTATAAAATAAATCAGGTGTTAATATAAATTTAATATAAATTTAAAATAAATTTAAAATGGATTTTGAAAAGATTGTTTTGGGAATAGTTGCGGTGTTTTTGATAGTGGCGTTGCTTTGGTTTTTATGGGGATTTTTGATGTTTTTCGTAAAGATTGTGATTATAATTATAATAATAATAGCACTTATTTCAATATATTTCCGGCTGAAAAAATAATGGATAATCTCATATAAACAATGAACGAAGCGCAAGCAAATTCCGTTCGGAACTTGGAAAATCGTAACTTCTCAATAAGTTGGGGCGAATAAATTTTATACGGCTCATTTTTATAAAAAACATCCACAAAAAGTGCACATATATTTTGTCATTTTCAAAATCATATAGATTTTGAAAATATCTGAGCAACAGCGAGGTTATCTTCTCACAAGTTATTGAGAAGTTACCAATTAATATCTTATTTAATATTTATTACGCATATTCGAAAAGGATAATTTTAACCGTTTAAACAGGATAGATTCAAGACATGGAAGTTTGGGCTTTATAAAAAAATCAGGAAAAGGCAAGAATAAAATCCTTGATTTTAGTGCAAATATCAATCCCTTAAAATATAAAGGAATTAAAAATTTACTATTAAAAAATCTTGATTCCGTTTTTTATTATCCTGACGCTATAAATAAAAACACGAAGGAAAGCATAGCGAGGTACTTAAAAATAAATCCCGAAAATATTATGGTGGGTAATGGAACATCCGAACTGATATATTTAATTGCTCTTACCTTTAATCCGAAAAGTGCTTTAATCCTCGTTCCGACATTTTCCGAATACGAAAGAGCAATGAATGCGGTAAATGCAAAAATACATTTTTTAAATTTGGGCGAAAATTTTAAATTTCCGGTTGATAAAATAAAAGACCTTAAAGGAGACATATTGTTTTTATGTAATCCGAATAATCCAACGGGAAATTTGCTGTTCAACAGGGAAGAAATTTATGAAATTTCGGAAAACTTTTCCCTTGTTGTGGCTGATGAGTCATTTATGGAATTTATAAAAGATGAAGAAAGGCAGACGCTCATTCACGGAGTTAAAAACAAAAATTTCATTGTTTTGAGGTCGTTTTCAAAATTTTTCGGATTGCCTGGATTGCGACTAGGATACGCTGTTTCAGACAAAAATATAATTGAGAAATTAAATGCACATACCAATCCATGAAATATAAATTCACTTGCCAGTTAGACAATTCCTGAAATTTTAAATAATCAGATATCAGAAATTGAAAAATTCAAAAAGGCGATTTATACATTTATTGAAAAGGAAAAGAAATTTATCCGTTACGAGTTGAAAAAAACTGAAGGTGTAAATGTCTATGAATCAGAAACAAATTTTTTGTTAATTAGTGTCCGCCCATAAAGTAAAAAATTTTGAAATTTTTTTTTTTTGAGTTCACACACAAATTGTCATATTTTATCTGACAAATTGACAAAAAATATGAGTTTATGGATGGACACTAATTAAAGCCCCACTCAATTTTACCTAAAAACTTTCTGAAAACGGAATATTCGTCAGGGAACTGCAGGAATTTTAGAAATCTGGAAAACAACTATGTCAGAGTGTGCATCCGATCCCATAAAGACAATGAAAAATTTATAAACAAATTTAAAGAGACGCTGGAAGAATTTAAATAAAAAGCCATTAATTTACTCAATAATAGTTCCCTTAAATTTCTCTCCGTTTATCGCACTCTTTAAATTTTTAAAGTCCTTCCCGTTTAAAATCAATGTTCTTATATTACTTCTTTTTATTGTTTTTGCCGCAACCAAATCTAATATGTTATTTGCGGAAGCATCCATCTCGCTGTTGTTTAAAATTTTTATCAGATCATCGTAACTTAACTTTTCATATTTCTTTGCATCTTTGTATTTTCCCGGATCTTTGTCATATACATAATCAACATTCGTTAAATTTACGAATAAATCCGCCCTGACATTCTCGGCAAGCATTGCAGCAACTCCATCTGTCGTATGCATAGGATGCGTTCCTCCCATTATAACGATTTTTTCATTACTTTTTGAGGCATCTTCTATACTTTCAAACGGAGGGTATGAATGGTCTAAATTTAAAGAAGATATGAGCATGCACGCATTTAGCCGGGTTGCATAAATTCCTATAATATCGCAAAAGAATTCACTCGTATTAAATTTCCTTGCTACTTCAACATATTTTCTCGCAGTTTTTCCTCCGCCAACAACAACATAAATTTTAGCCCGTTTTGAAATTTCCTCCGAAAATTTTGAAAATTTGCCGATATAGTCGCTGTCTATATCATCCGGACATACCATTGAACCCCCTAACGAAAAAACAATTTTCATCTTTAATTTAATTTTAATTTTTGTTTAATTTTAGTTTAGAAATAATAATTAGTAATATAAAAATAATTAGAAATCTATATATAAGTAAATTTGAAAATGGATGTTATAAACATAATGAACAGGAAAATTCATTCGGTAAAACCAGAATCCACAATACAGGAGGCATCTGATTTAATGACTAATGAAAATATCGGAGCAGTTATAGTTATTAAAGATGATGTAATAAGGGGAATTTTAACGGAAAAGGATATTTTAAGGGCGATTCAGGAAAACATTCCTTTAAATTCGTCCGTAAAGAAAATAATGCATGAGGAAATCATTCAGATAGATCCTTATACATCTGTCGGAAAAGCGGCAAAAATTATGGTTGAAAAAGACATCAGAAGATTGCCTGTAATAAGTAATGGAGCGTGTATAGGCATTATCACAATGAAAGATGTTCTCAAAGCACTGATATAATAAATTTGTATTTGTTTAGCATAGCAGAGACGCAGAGGTTGAGGAGTTTTGGACAGGTTATATCACTTCGCTATAACCTCACCATTGTTCGGATATTTTAAAATCTTTGAGATTTGAAAATTGTCTGGAGATTTTTAAATTTTCGGGATTTGAAAATAAGTTAAGTTTGTTTCACTCTCATTTTAAAATGCTTCTAGCATTTTAAAAGATTGAAACCTCACAGGTTTTAGTATTTAAAAATTTGAATATGCTCAATAAAGAGTGAATGTTATTCATGATTTTTTGACGGTTACGAGTGATTTGCCCCTTAATATTGAGCAAGTTCAAAAATTTCATAAATTTTTGATGGCGTAATTAACAGGTGACTGTTGGTGCCCACATATATAAATCGAAAAAATTAAAAGCAATATTTTAAAAATTCCGCTTAAAAGAAATCTTAAAATTTATGTATTGCGAAAAAAAGTCACCTATTTTTACGCTATGAAAAATTTAATTTAGTTAAAGTATATGTAACTTCTCAATAAGTTAGGGTAAATAAATTTTGTACTGCTCATTTTTGTAAAAAAACAAATACAAAAAATGCAAAACAAATTATATATT
>MTER01000143.1:0-3774 GCA_002083985.1 Candidatus Altarchaeales archaeon A3 | reverse complement strand
AAAATATCCGAGCAACAGCGAGGTTATCTTCTCACAAGTTATTGAGAAGTTACAAATTTAAAATGAACGAACACAATATTATTAAGGAATTTTTAAATTATCTGAACGAAAGATTTGGAATTGAGGGGGAAATTTTTTCGGACTATAACTTTGATACGAACGGAGAACGCATAAGTATATTTTCAGCGAGTGTTGCGGATAAAAATTTAGACGGGCTGAGAATTAAAAGCATCGGATTAAGGGCAGGCAAATATTTTAAAGATATGCGAAACAATCGGACAAAGCTCAAAATTTCAACAAATTTTGCCCAGATGTTTGGAATGTATGCGAACAAAAATATATTACAAATAAACGATGCCCAAGTGCAGAAATATATTCGGGGAAATGATCTGGAAAATATCCATCCTCTTAATGTTGAGGAAGGAGAGATAATTATAAAGTGGAATGATAATGTAATCGGAGTGGGAAATTACAGTCAGGGAGAGATAAAAAATCAGATTCCGAAAAAAAAGCGGATTACAAAAATCAGCGATGAAAATTTTTAAAATAAAATTTAAAGGAATAGTTGCTACAGGATTGAAGGAAGGAGCATATTATATTGAAATTTATAAAGAAAAAATAAAAAATGTTTTGGGTATTGTTCCGTTTCCCGGAACATTAAATTTGAAGTGTGATAAAGGCTGTGAGGGCGGAAAAGAAATTTTTGACGAATTAAAAAATTTAAAATTTAAAGAGATTGACGGATTTGACGGCTTAAAAGATGTCCGATTTATTAAATGTGTAATTAAAAAAAACAAAATTAAGACAGATGCGTGGATTGTTATTCCTGAAATAAGAAAACATAATTTTGTTGAGATCATTTCGGATGTCTGTCTAAGGGAAGAGTTAAATTTGAAGGACGGATATGAAGTGGAAATTTATGTGTGAAATTTAAATTTTTATGAAAACTTAATTCAGTTGGCGTATCATTAATAAATTTGTAACTGTAAAGGTCATATTTTCTAATAGGAAACTTTTGCTTAAATTAATTGTTGAAATTTTAAATGAATTTAAAAACATAAAATTTCCTCACTCCTTCGCAATCTCAATAAATTCCTCTTTTGTTTCAATATTCCTCAAGTCCATTTCTTTTATAAATTTTGCCCTTTTTCCCAGCGTTTTGCCCGGTTTATATTTGCCAACACATATACAAATTCCCGGAATTATCTCAGTTATTTCTTCAACGAAATTTGCCCTTTTTGAAAGCACTCTAAAATCATTACTGACAATTAAAAAATTTATATCCTCTTTTTTTCTGTTTTCTTTTGGACGAGATATGTTTATATCACCTTCATCCGTTGTGTTTATCGCAAGTATGTTAAATGCAGCGGTTCCTTCCCATGTCAGAAATCCGAGTGCGGAAAGTTTATCTGCAACATAAAGATATTTTTTTGCCGGACGCATTTCAAAATTGTTATTTTTCGGAATATGCGAACGAAGCGAGATTATTTGTGAGGACTTTGAAATTTTTACCTTTTTTATAATATCTTTGCCAAATATTCCGGAAAATTTTTCAATAACATTTTGCGGAATTCTGCACTGCGTTTCGTATCTATAAACCGCCTGTTTTGAAACATGTAATATTTCGGCTATATCGTCAAGCGTTAAATTTAACTCTGCTTTTATATCTGAAAAAATTTCTTCGTCTATTTCGGCACAGTAATTACCCCTCGTTGAATATAACAAAGGATATTCTTCGTCCAAAATTTTTTTAAAGGTCTCATAAGTTACGACTGCTATATTATATCTGGAATAAAGAACATCATCGTTTAACGGACAGTTTTTTGAGGACTCTGCCAGAACGAGCAAATATGCGGAAAGACATACTGCTAAATTTTTTATCTCCCCGGCGTTCTCTTTGGTTATACTCTCAATAAATTTGTAAAATTTAAGTACAAAAATTTGAGTGTCTCTTCTTGCAAGTATATCAAAACAGGAAACAGTATTTTCATGAGTCTGCCATATACAAAAGCCCCTTTTGATAAGTTCATAAGTTATTTCTTTTATTGAGGACATTTTAAAATTAACAAATTTAAAGTGCTAAATTTTTGGTAATTTAAAAAACGAAGTTTTTGAAATGGGGGGGCGAAGCGAACTTACTTTTTTAAGGTAAAACAAAACTATCTGCAAATGCTCTTGGTTTTTACATCCTCAATCATCCTTTCCAACTCCGAATCATCTATTATTATCTCTTTAAATTCGTCTCGTAAGGATTTTAAAAATTTTTCCTTACTCAAAAAGTTTGTATTTGTCATATTTTTATATTTTAACGAGACAAAACTAAAACTTCACATCCACTGCATTTTTGTGTCCGGGAAATCCCTCAAAATCGCAGAATAAATTTAAATCGCTGCGTATTCGCTTTAGTCCTCTTTTGGTTAAAATTTCATAGGTTGGAAATTTCAAAAATGTATCAACTGATATTCCAGAAAAATTTTTTCCGTATTTTCCTGTAGGCAGGATTGCATTGCTTCCGACCATGAAATTTCCTGCAGTTATAGGTGTCCAGTTTCCAAGACAAATTGTTCCGGCATTTTTTATTTTTTTCATAAGCCGTCTCGGATTTCTGCACGCAATAACCAAATGTTCTGGTGCGTATTCATTTACAAAATCAATTGCCTGCTGCAAATTTTCAGTTAATATTATTCCGCTGTATTTTTTTAAATTTTCTTCAATATATTTTTTCCTTATATCAGGCAATTTTTCAATCATAAATTCTGTATGAATCCTTACCTCTTTGGCAAGTTTTTCCGAGTATGTTACAAGGATTCCCGCCGAATCAGGACCGTGTTCTGCCTCACTTATCATATCTGCCGCGCAAAATTTTGAGTTAGCAAATTCATCGGCAATTATCATTCCTTCACTCGGACCAGGAGGAAATGAAATTTTTGTTTTTGCATCAGTTGCGACAATACGCTGTGCAGCAGAAACATAAGGATTTCCCGGACCTGCAATTACATCAACCTTTGGGATTGTTTCCGTTCCGTAAGCCATTGCAGCAATCGCCTGAATTCCACCGATTTTATAAAGAGTAACATTATTCAAATCAGCAGCAACAATTGTCGCAGGATCTAAATTTTTGGTTCTTGTTGGAGTGCAGGCAATTATATTCTTTACTTTCGCAACTTTTGCAGGAGCAGAAAGCATAAGCATAACAGAAGGGTATACTGCCTTTCCGCCGGGAACATACAAGCCCGCTGATTCCAAAGGCAATGTTCTTCTTCCGGCAATTACACCTTTTTCAACTTCAATTTCAATATCTTTCGGCATCTGTGCAGCGTGAAAAATTTTTATATTTTTGTTTGCCCGTTTTATTGCTTTTAATAAATTTTTGTCAATGTTATTATATGCCTTTTTGATTTCCTCTTCGCTAACTTTAAATTCAGATGGCTGTAATTCAACGCCGTCAAATTTCTTACAGTATTTTATAACTGCATCATCGCCGTTTTCTTTGACATCCTTCACAATTTCTTTAACTTTTTGCATTACTTCCTCGATCTCAACTTCGGAACGGGTTAAAATTCTGGCTTTCTCTTCATTGCCGAGTTCATTCCATTTATAAATATTTACTGTTGCCATAATATTGTTTCATAAATTAAGAATAGAAAAATTTAAACACATAAATTTAAACAGGTTATACTAAAACAAAAGGTAACTTCTCAATAACTTGTAGGAATATAATAAAATATATAATTTGTTTTGCATTTTTTGTATTTGTTTTTTATAAAAATGGGC
>MTER01000142.1 GCA_002083985.1 Candidatus Altarchaeales archaeon A3 | reverse complement strand
TCAATCACTCATTAATTTCTTCTTCTTCCTCTTCTACATCCTCAGCGTATTCTGCAATTTCCTCTTCCGTACGTTCAGAAGCACCCTTTCCAAGAATTGTTCCTAAAACTACAACTCTGTAATAAAATGTACTTCCTGCTGTCGGGCTTTTTCGCGATATTTTTATTACATCTCCCGGTTTTGGCTCCGGCTTTAATTCGGATATTGCCGCATCAAATTCATAAATTTTCGGGAGTTTATCTTTCGTTACATTATATTTCTTCAACAGTTCTTCAACTTCGTTATCTGCCATTACCTCATGTTTCGGAATTAAAATATGGGATGCCAATTTAAGGGTTTAAAATTTTAACTATTTAAATTTATAACTTTAATTTTTAGGGTTTATTAATTAGAAGGAGATATAAATGCTAAAAAAATAAATACAGGTATAAAAATTTTTCATCCTCTAAATAAAAAAATTTCACCTTTTCCCTGTTCGGCGAAATCCCCGCTAAACCGTTCATAATTTCCGAAAAATTGAGCATCTGTCTGAATGCCGTAATTTCTTAATTCCATTAAAAATAAATTTATGAATGTAAATTTTGCAATTGTGTTTGATTTAAATGTCGGAAGAAGTAAACATGATGGATCAGAATCATGATTATGCATTGCAACTATGGTTCCGTCATGCATCTCGGCTCCAGCCCTTGCACCTAAATTTCCAAAGCAACATATTGTCCCACCCTTTATATGAACGCCGGCAAAATTTCCGGTGTTTCCTTTAACAACAATTGTTCCCAAAGCCATAAATCTCCCGACTTCATTGCCTGCATTTCCTTCAATAATTATTATTCCTCCTTCCATACCTGCATTGCTTCCGTAATACGCCCCACCTGCAAAATTTCCCGCATTTCCGCTGACTTTTATCAGTCCGCCTTTCATTTCCGCCCCAAGCCAGTCATCAGTATTTCTCTTAACTTCAATTGTTCCGCCTTCCATATATGTACCAAGGTGCATTCCCGCATTTCCATTAATTGTAATTTTTCCCTTTGTCATTCCCTTTCCGATTTCCCTGACCATTGATACATCACCGTCAATTAAAATTTCCTCATTGGTCTCATTTCCTTCATTCTCTTTATAAATTTCAAACAGGTCATCTAAAAATTTCTTTTGATTTCCGTGAAATATCTCAATCGTTTTGATTTCATCAGGCGACTTTCCGGAAAATTTGTCTGGACTTATGTTCTCTGCAAATACAGGTATTGTTGTTTTAAATTTTGGAACTAATTTTATCATTTTAAATTTTATAAATGGTTAAAATTTTATAAATATTTGAACGATTTTTCCTCATAAATATTATGATTTTTATTTTCTTGTGTGAAATAACTAATTATTTTATGAAAGTTTAAAATAATCTCGCTTACACTATGATATTTTCAAAACTCTGCGTTTTGAAAATGCACGAACATCTGTGAGTGTATTTTTGAAAATTTCACAGGTAATTTAAAAATCCAATAGATTTTTAAAGATTAAAAACCTGCAGTTTTTAGTAATTTTTGTATCCTTTGAATAGTTACTTTTTGTTAAAATATGTTATCAAACTAAATCACATCAAACCCATAAACTCCTCATTTGTTAATCCTGCCTGTCTTATAATCTCTCTTAATGTGCTTCTGTCAACTTCATTATGATTGGGAACAATCGTCATTCGTGTTCTATCAGAATCCGTTGCCATTTTCTTCATCCGAATATGGCTTCCTTTTTGTCCAACCACGACAAACCGACTTTTTCGAGTGTTTTAATTACTTCGCGCCCAGATAGCAGCGGCAGCTTCGACATCTTTAGGTGCATAAGTAATTTCTCGTTTTAATTATTCCAGGAGTAATTTTAGCATCTTCATCTTCTAAATAGAGTTCACATGCTTCTTTTAAATTATTAAGTGCTTCTTCAACAGTATAACCCTGGCTCACTACATCCAAATCAGGACAGAGTGCAACATATTGTTTTTCTCCCTTTTTCACAATAGCGGATAATTCCATTTTGATTTGTTGCTTGTGATAATTAAATTTAAATATTTTGTTGCAAATAATTAAATTTCATTATAAATATTTTATTATAATCTGAGTTTCCCCCCCAAAAAATTGAAACAAACGTCATCTACTCATAAAAATTTCTAAACTTTTTCCTGATTTTCAGGCGTAATTTTTTTCTATCAAGAGTAATTGATATTCATTGATTTTAAATACCATTTTTCTACAATCTCCTCTTTTTGGAACAACTTTAGAACTTGCTCAATATTAAGAGATAAATCACTCGTAACCGTCAAAAAATCACAAATAACCTCCTCTCTTTATTGAACATATTCCAACTTTAAAATCTTTTCCTGATCAGGTTTAAGGCGTATCAATTTTAAGTTATCCTTGCCAGTGTTTTTTTGGAATATAGGATTTATTCAGTCCTATTAAATTTTATCAACAGACATGTTGCAAAATAACTTTTTCACCTTTAAATTTTATTAATTTTAACCTCACTTCGTTCGGATATTTACAAAATGTTCTGAAGTAAGATTGAAAATCTTACAGATTTTCAGTATTTAAAATCTTTGCGATTTTAAAATCACCTTTAAAATTTTTAATTTGCAACAACTCTAATTATATTCCTTACGGATTTATACTCGATTTAATCGTTCTGCGAGCTCTATCGCGTGTTCTAATTTGTGAGCCGAGGAAGAATAAATTGTAAATAATGAATCATTGATCATTAGAAAATCTCAACCGAAATTTTAAATATATTCCAGCTAAATTTTAATGTCCCGCATCCTGATCCTGAAAGCGATTCACTCCCGCAACTCTTTTCCTGTAAGGGTTATAAAAACATCTTCCAGTGTATTTTTGCGAATCTTAACATCAACAATATCTCCGCCAGAAGATGTAATAAGGTTAAATATCGTTGAAAGGTTTTTAACTGCATTTAGTGCCCGGATATATATCTTTCCGCCGACCTCTTTTGATTCTTCTATCTCATCTATAGACGCAATCTCCTGCACAATCTTTTTGTTCATTCCTTCATCACGCAGCTTAATCTCAACAATATCCCCTTTTCCTATCTTGTTTTTCAGATTCTCAGGCGTATCTAATATCAGCAGTTTGCCGTGGTCTATTATTGCAACCCTGTCACTTAATCTGTCAGCTTCTTCCATATCATGTGTTGTGAGGATTATTGTCTTCTTGCCGTCAGATAATGTCTTTATGTAATTCCAGAGAACCCGTCTTGACTGTGGATCAAGCCCGGGAGACGGCTCATCCAGAACCAATATGTCTGGCTCGTGTATTAAAGCCATGGCTAAATTCAGCCGCCTTTTCATACCTCCTGAAAGGGTGTGTGATAGTGCATCTTTTTTATCTATTAACTGCAAATCCGTCAATAATTTATGTACCCTCTCCCTTATAACATCTTTTGGAACATCATACATATCTCCGATAACCATTAAATTTTCCATGCATGTCAAATTATCCCATATAACAATTTCCTGAGGCATAACTCCGATTCCTCCTTTAACATCATCAGGAGCATTATTGCCACCTATAATTACCTTTCCATTTGTTGGTTTTAACAGCCCGACCATCATATTTATTGCTGTTGTTTTTCCGGAACCATTTGGCCCTAAAAAACCAAATACCTCTCCTTTTTTTATCTCTAAATTTAAGTCATTAACCGCCAATAAATTTCCATATTGTTTTGATAAATTTTGTGTTTCTATAACTATGTCATTCATTTTAGTTTTATAATAATTTTCACGAGTCCGCTTTCATCTTCTTTTTTTGAAATAATACAACCCCTATTACAAATAAAATTATTGTTAAAATGAGCATCATTCCTAAATTGTAGAGAATATCAAAATTTCCGTATATCAATACGGATCTTAATGCTTCCGCCGCATGTCCCCATGGTAAAATTTCCACAATTGTTTTGTTAATTGGGAAAAATGTACCTGCCAAAAAACTTAAAGGGATGGCAATAAGCATGCCTAATGTACTTGCCTGTCTTTCAGTATTTGCAAAAGAAGAAATTATGAGTCCGAGAGAAACTGAAGAGAATGCTGCAATAGAACCTATAAATATCGCAACTATTATACTTTCCCATCCGCCCTGCCAGTGAAAACCAATCATTACGGCAACTGCCAATATTATAAGAACCTGAATGACTGACATTAAAGTCCACGGAATTAATGTTCCGAGCATGAGATCATACGACTTCATCTTTGTTATTTTAAGCCGCGTTAATGTTTTTTTGTCTGTTTCTCTGGCCAATGTGCATGCAACACTGATTGCAGACGTCAGCAATGCAAATATGATAAATCCCGGCGCCATAAAATCAAAAATAGTAAATGCTTCTGTACCGGAAACACCCTCTACCTCTACGAATATAAATTTATCTTGTGTCTCTGATACATTGAATTGTTTGCTAACATTATCTCTTGCCTGTTTTTTTACACCCTCAACATAACTGTCCAATACCCCTGCCATGATTCCCTGTGTTATTCCGAATTCGTTGTATCCAATATCACCTTTAATTACAATCATAGAAGTTATATTGGTTACATTTGGAATTGTCTGGTTTCCGGACATAAATGCTCCGAAGTTTATCTGATTTGAGACATTGCCAAATCCAAACATCTCCGTAAAATATTTTGTGTCTGCAAGCAATGTACCCTTCTCGGGCATTGTGCCATTAAAGTTGTACAGTGTGCCATTCTCATTGTAAAACATAAGTCCTTTGGATATATTAGTCATATTTGTACCTTTTCCCATATTTTCAAATCCGCCAATGAGCATTTCACCGATTGATGATGTAACTTCCTTTCTTATAGTAGCATTGAGCATCGCATATATTGAGTCAGAAAAATTTTCGGGAATTATGATTATGCCCGCAATCTCTCTTTTCATCAATAAATTTTCTGCTTCTGATTCCGTTGCATTTTGAATTTCAAATAAATTTATCGTGCTGTTCTCATAAGTTAAATTTCCAATTAAGTTCGTAAAATTTTCTCCGAAATTCATTTTTTCAGAAGTGTTGCCATAAGTGAGAAATGTGCCTTTATCATGATTTAGGACGACAATTTTGTGCGGG
This sequence comes from Candidatus Altarchaeales archaeon A3, assembly GCA_002083985.1. Lineage (GTDB taxonomy): Archaea > Altiarchaeota > Altiarchaeia > Altiarchaeales > Altiarchaeaceae > Altiarchaeum. The sequence continues at coordinate 1,207 of MTER01000142.1, read as the reverse complement.
GCATTACCATCATCACTGGCACCGAACGCGTATCCGAATACAAGAACAAAGACAACCGGAAAAAGTAAAATCATTGCTAATTCTTTTCTGTCTCTTACAAGTTCTTTCATACCCTTAACTGCTAATGTTATAAATTTCATGTTATTTTTTGATTTGTTTATATGGTTTATTTTAATTTAAATTTCATCTTTTGAATTTTTTGTAATAAACTCATGTTTTGCGTTTTGAAATCATCTCACTTTTGCTTTAATCATAACATCCAAACCCTCCAGCTTTTCTTCAAGTTCATCTTCATTCAAGTCCGATTTCTTCAAAATAAGGGTTGCATTAAGTGATGATTTTCCATCACCGACAGGAGTTACTTTGGCTTCTAATATGTTTATATTTAAATTTTTCAAAACATCTGTAATTTTGTTAAGTGCTCCTACTTCGTCTTTGATGACAGCATATAAATGTACTGTTTTTTTAAGTGTTAAACTAAACGGCTCAGGCATATATTTTATTATTAAAAGTATTACGAGCAAAATAAATCCAATTGCAAAATATTCGTAAATATCTATCATGTCTTTCGGAGAAAGCAGCACTAATTTTCTCGCTAATGCAATCATCACAATATCAAGAATTGCTACAATATAAAAATTCATGCTTCCTCTTTCAGTAAATAACATCGTTTTTAACAATTCCAGTCCAATCAAAATAATGAATAAAGATCCCAATAAAGTCATAAAGTCCGCTTTTCCTAATATTGCCTGAAGATACAGCGTATGGACAAATTCGTAAAATCCAACACCTACCACGATGGCCAGTAAAATAATAAATATATAGTCAAGGATTATGATTATCGGCTTTACTGACTTTGAAAATTTTTCCATTTTAGATATTTTAATAAATTTTAGACAATTTTATCAATATGTTTTTTGTTTAAAAATATGTTTTGGAGAACTTGCTCAATATTAAGTGGTAAATCACTCGTAACAGTCAAAAAATCACGAGTAACCTACACTCTTTGGTGCTGGCCCACTAAAATTGGGATAATTTTAAAATCATAAGGATTTTAAAATATCCGAGCATCAGCAAGGTTATTATATATCTGTTTTTTTACCAATATTTTTATAAATATAATAGACATGTTGCGAAATAATTTTCAATCTATTGTTATTTTAAATTTATTTAAAATCTCCGAGCGAAGCGAGGTGACAATATATTC
>MTER01000141.1 GCA_002083985.1 Candidatus Altarchaeales archaeon A3 | reverse complement strand
GCAATAAGTTCAGGAGCAAGCTGCTCTTTTGAATATACTGCTTCTGTTTCACCCGGCGATAGTGACGGATTATATGTTAATACTGCAAGAGCATCAGTGTATGACGGAACAGGAACAATGATCCAGCCATCAGTTGAGGATAGTGCATATACTTATCTGCTTACGCAAGCTGCAATTGCAGCCTTGCAGGTAACAAAAACAGCCAATAATCTAAATCCGGAACCAGGAGATGAAGTTAATTTTACAATAAATCTCTGTAATCCTTTAGCAAATAACATTACCAATCTTACAATTACAGATTATATTCCTTATGGGTTTGACTTTGTTAATGCAACAAATACATCCGACTTAACATTAGTAACTGTGATTGGAACAAAAATAATATGGAATATAAGTGTTCTTGAGCAGGGAATGACAAATTGCAGACTGATAAATTTAAATACAAAAATAAATTCAAATGTAACAAAAGGCATAAATGTAAATACTGTTTTTGCAGAAGGAAAGTTCGGGAATCAGACAGCGTATGGGGCAACAAATATTCCTTTAAATGTTCGTAAGCCGGTAATTTATGTAAAGAAAAATCTCGGCCCGAGTCAAAATGCACTGGTTATGCCTGGAGAAAATGTAACTTACGAAATTGAAATTGGAAATGTCGGCGATGCAGATGCTTATAATGTATCTGTTGAAGATATTGTTCCGTTCAGGGGAACGGATCTTGAGTGGAATCATACAGGTATGCCGTTTGATATTTCGCCTGGATGGTGCAATGTTTCAAGAATAAACAATACTTTCTATCTTAATTCTTCATTATCTCCTCCAAGTAGTTGTACTTTTAAATTTAAGGTTATCATTAGTATCGGAACAGGGGACGGGCAGTATTACAATACAGTTAAAGGATGGGCAAAGGACAAGGCAAATGGGAGCATTGGTCCGGCAATAGATATCGCCTCTGTGTTTATCAGGGGTTTTGCGGCGCTGGAAGTTATAAAAAAATTAAGTTCAAATAAAATGGAATTTCAGCCCGGGGAAATTGCAGGATTCAATATTTCCATAAGCAACAGAGGGCAGGGTCAGATTTCAAAAATAGAGATTATGGATACTTTGCCGCATGGCCTTGTATATAACAGTATAATATGCCCTCCATCTGTAACATGTAATCCTGTATTAAATGTAAATGAAATTTATGTAAGCTTTGATTATACCTTAAATCCAGATAAGACAATAGTTATTCAGCTTTTTGCAAATGTTACCAGCAATGCAAGTGCAGGGAATCAGCCGAACAAAGTTACAGTTATATCTACAAGATCAGATGGCGGAAAACTTATAGATAAGGATATTGCAATGATAGTTGTTAAAAAACCATATCTTTTAGTAGAAAAATGGACTCCATCACCCACAAAATCCGCAGGCACATCTGTAACTTATTTAATAAGGATTAAAAATATAGGTACAGGAACTGCTAAAAACATAACGGTTTTTGATTCCATGGATTCCGGATTTACACATATAAGTTCAGGTGAAAGTCCCAAAATCCTCTCGGGAGCGTGTAAAAATATTTCTGTCATTAATAACGGTCAAAATGCAACTTTTATTATAGTCGGGGAAATAAATGAAACACAGGATTGTGTATTTCAGTATGTTGTAAACATAGGAATAAATGTTTCTGACGGTTCTTACCCTAATTTTGCCACTCTTTCGGCGAAAGATAATTCCGGAACAGATATTCCTGACCAGACGGTTATTGCGTATGTTTTTGTTGTAAAAGGTGTTGCCGTTGATGTTAAAAAAACAGCTGATGTTTCAACAGCCCAACCAGGGGATATTATAAACTTCACAATAGAAATTTCAAATAAAGGAGATTCAGCAGCAACTGTTTCAATCGTTGATACGCTTCCTTATGGATTTAATAATTTATCCGGAATTTCATGGGAAAATGTGGATGTCCCTGCACATTCAACAATAACAAAAAATGTTATTGCAAGAGTAGAGACAATAGCACCGGAATTTAATCTTAACAGAGTTACTGTGTCCGGAACAAGTGTAACTGGGGCATTTAGTATAAGTGATTTTGCGATTGTTATTGTTAAAAAGCCGCACATTACATTGGCAAAAAAGGCATTAACCGAGAATTCTTATGCTGGAGGGGATGTAACTTATGAAATTTCTGTTTTAAATGAAGGGGATGCAACTGCAAGTGTTATATACCTTGCAGATAAGCTTCCGGGAAATTTCACTTATATTGTTAATTCTGTAACAAAATGCAACAATTATACTGTTGGAATAAATCCGAATTCTTCCGTAAATGAAATTATATTCAATATTACAAATTTCCCGCTTGGACAATGTAAATTTTATTTCTCCGCACATATTCCTGATGGAACAAATGACGGGCTTTATGGAAATACGATCTACGGGAATTATTCTGATAATGCAAACGGTAATTATACAATAATTCCAAAGACGGAAGCATATGTAAGTATTCTTTCGGTAACAGCAGTCTCAAAACTATTTGTGCATAAAATGGCTGATAAAAATGTTCTCGAGCCGGGGGATAATATTATATTCACACTAAATGTTACAAATCCTGGATTGAGTTCTATAGGAAATGTTTATGTTGAAGATTATATGCCTTCTGGTTTTAATATAACTTCCTGTGAAGTAAACAATAACAACTTAATAAAAGAAAAGTGTAATGGGAGCAATGTAATTTATCATGGGCTAATGCCTGCCGGAACTACAATAGCAATATTTATAAATGCAACTGTCTTATCAAATGCAACGGAATTTACAACATTTAATAAAGTTATTGCTTATGCAATGGTAAACAATACAATTGGCATAAAGGACGAGGATATTTTACTTTTAACTATCAATAAACCACATTTGGATATTAAAAAACAGGTCGGAGGAAATGCGACAAGGGACACTAATTCAAGTGTTCCGTATATTATAAAAATAAAAAATACAGGAAACGGAAAAGCATACAACATCAATGTAAAGGATTCTCGTCTTGAGTTTTGTGTTATGAGTGGATGGTGTCATGTTTTACCAAATCCAGTAAAAATAAATGGAAACTGTTCTGTAAGTGTAAAAGGAGATGGCAATACGACACCTGCATACTTTAGCATTTCAAACATAGGTGGCAATGCCGAATGTGTTTTTACTTATAATCTTACTGTACCGGCAATCCCCTATGGTCTTTACGAAAACAATGCAACGGTTTACTGGACTGATTATTTGGGATATATGGAAAATGATCTTGATAAAGCATATATTCAGGTTCCGTGCTGTGCAGGAACCTTAATCATAAGAAAAGAAATGGATAAAATTATTGCCCAGCCGGGAGATATAGTAAAAGCAAAGATATATGTTGATGCAATTGGTTCTTCATTTGATGTTGTTGTCAGGGACATATTACCTTACGGCTGGAATTATATAAATGCAAGCAGGGACGGAAATAATATTATGTGTTATCAGAGCGGTTTGACAGTTAATTGTAGTTCCTTCCATATAGAAAGAGGGGCACAAAGTATGATTGAATTAAATTTAAGGTTAAATTTTTCCATAATTCCAGGCAATAACATAAATTTGGCAAATGTTTCAGCGAAGGATTACTTAAATAATTCTTATGTCAGGACTTCTTCTGCGGTTGTTTATGTAGATAAGCCATCAATTTTTGTTGCAAAGTCGGTTGACCAACAGGTAGAGCCGGGTTCATCACCAATATTTACTTTGATAATAAGCAATCCTTCAATGGCAAAAATTTATAATCTTTCGGTTAAAGATGTTCTTCCTGTCGGAATTATGTATGTAGCTAACAGCACATCTTTGAACGGAGTTAATTACCCTGATTCTAATTTCAACCTGAATAGAGAAGGAAATTATAACTCCACTGGAGAAAATATAACCTGGCGGATAGGAGATTTAGATGCGAAGGGATTAAAGGTTTTAACATTTAATACACATGTAAAGTGCAATGTTACAGAAGGGGGCTTCTTTAATTATGCTTATGTTTCGGGAAAAGGATACGACGGGTCAATAATTTCAGCAAATTCATCTGTCAGGATGACCGGATATATTGCAAATGCAACGATTGTTAAGTACGCGTCAACAAATTATGTTAGTGCCGGATCTATTGTTGATTATAATATTGTTATACATAATCATCGTGAAGGAGCGGGGATATATCCTATTACACTGGAAGATAAACTTCCCGTTGGATTAAGGTATGTAAGCGGGCACTCTAAGGTTGGCGACTTAAAAATTGAGCCGGTTTTGAGTGGCAGATTCAGCACAGGATATATTCTTACATGGAATCTTTCCGACTTTTTTTTAAATCCCGGAACAACATTAACTATTAGGTATAGAACAAGAGTCGGAGGTGAATTAGAAACTCCTGCAATAAACTACGCTTCTCTCATATATCTTGACCCGCCGATAAATATGCTTCCCGAAGCATGTCCCGATTGTTTATTTGAATCCAATGCAAGCTCAACGATAGGATGTTATAACTGCACTATGTCCGATGAAGTTGTAAATTACACACTTCGCCTTCATCAGGGATGGAATCTGATTTCAATCCCGGTTACACCTTTGAATGTTTCCACTGGCAAGGTTTTTGCTTCAATGGAAGGAAAATACAGGGATGTTTATGTTTTTGCATTTGTAAATAATTCATGGATTTTTAAGGTATATTCTAATGGCAAATGGTACGGAGAACTTAACGAGATTGATACAGGGACAGGATATTGGATAAATATGCCTGAAAACGCAGAATTAAATATTGAAGGTTATAAAGTTAATAATGCAATAATTCCATTACACAAAGGTTGGAATCTAATCGGATGGCCATCCTTGAATAGTGTTTTAGTTAATAATATTTCGTTAAATTACACAGACATTTACATGTTTGATACAAGCTGGAAGTACAGAACATATCTGTATAATAATACAGGATTTGGAAATTTGGATAAATTTGAACCTGGGAAAGGATATTGGATAAAGGTAAATGGGGATGCAGGCATTTATATCTGATAAAAAATTTATTTATCTATATTTAAATTATAATTTATAATACATTTATAATACATTTATAATACATTTATAATCTCTATATAATGAATTTAAAATTTATATTTGGAAGTGTGCAGGTGCTGATTTTGATTTTTATAGTTAGTGTTGGTGCCGATGATGTTCTTGATTATTGTGATATAGGGAATTGTTCACAAGTTGGTTCTATTATTTCATCTAACGATCCAAATATTGTGGTTTGGAAATTAAGTAATGACAGTGACAGCAGTGTAAATGCAGGAGATAATTTTACATTTTGGATATGGGTTTACAATTTTGGTAAAGGAAATGCAACTATTGATATTCGGGATTATCTGGACGAGTGTTTTATATTTTTGAATCAAACTATGGTGTTTTATAATGGAACATCTGATAATCAGTTTATAACTTATTCTTTTTCTACGAGTAATGGAAATTTAACCTGGAGCAATATATTTGTTCCGGGAAATGGTAGTGCAAGCTATATTTATTTTAAGATATTTTTAAATGTTTCAACCGGAAATTGTCATGGAAATTTTACAAATTTTGTTAAGGTTAATGGAACAAATTCAAATAATCAGCCATTAGGATATCTTTGTGAGCTATGTAGAGGAAATTATACACAAAAATGCACCAATATATGTAACAATAATAATTGTATAGATAATTTAGGAGATATTTGTAACAATGATGGTTATTCAGATACTTCTGATTGCATAAGTTCGTGTGAATCTGCGATAAACAAATCAAATTTTATAAATTCGGGAATGGTGGCAAATAAAACAGTTGAAATTATCTCTTCGGAACTCATAGATTTAAATTTATTAAAATCCGCTCCGCTAAATACAACTTACGGAGAAGTAATTCAGTTTAATATTTCATGGAGCGTCGTTCATCCTTCCGGAAATGTTACAAATATTACAATTACTGATTATCTGCCTTCACAGGTTTCATTTGTGAATTGTAGTAATAGTTGCGTTTATAGTAATGGAAATGTTTTATGGAATTTTATGGATGTTGTTAATGGAAGCAGTGGAGTGGTTTATTTAAATGTTTCTGTTATATCATTAATCGGGAATATTTTAAATAATATAACTGTAAAAGGAAAGTCCGGAGATATTATTGGAAATAAAGTTGCAAACTCCAACACAGAAATTTTGTCGGGGCACATAAGCGGAAAGATTTTTAATGATACAAACTCAAACGGAACTTGTGAATCTATTGAAGGAGGATTAATTACTAACTTATCTATAGTAGGAATAACAGAATTTAATGTTTCGTACAGCATTCTTATTAATTCTTTAGCAAATGGAACTTTTGACATAATTGTCCCTTGGGGAACATATAACATCACAGCAGCACTTGTAACCAATATGATCAACACAACATCCTTAATAATTTATGATGTTTTTGTAAACTCAACAGTAGGGTCAACAGGAAACGACTTTGGATT
>MTER01000140.1 GCA_002083985.1 Candidatus Altarchaeales archaeon A3 | reverse complement strand
CCTTAATATTGAGCAAGTTCGTTTGAATAGAGGTATTGACCTGCTAAAATTGGGATAATTTTAAAATCTTAAAATCCCAAAAATTTTAAAATATCCGAGCATTAGCGAGGTCATTATATATCTGTTTTTTACCAATATTTTTATGAGTATAATGTTTGAAATTAAATTTATAATATTCAATTTTAAGATTTCTTTTAGATTTTTAAAATATCTCTCCCAAAATAATTAACCCGATTTAATGGGATGAGCACCTTTAATTCAGTCAATTTTATCATTTAGCCGATAGTCATGTTATAAACGAAAAATTTTAAATTTTGTTGAAATTTTGAAAGAGAAGTGGATTATTGAGGTCTTTCAAATATAAGTTTTTTACATATAAATTTAATTCTTAATCACTTTTTAATTTATAAAATGTATTATGATGTTGTTATTGTCGGAGCAGGTCCCGGAGGAGCGATTGCAGCAAAAACATTAGATAATTCAAATTTATCCGTATGTTTAATAGATGCAAAGCCGAAAGAAAAGATTGGTGAAAAGGTCTGCGGCGATGCTGTCGGGAAAGAATTCTTTGACTTTTTACATGAAAAGATAAATCTGGAATATCCTGATGAAGAGGTAAAGGACAGAATAGGTGGAATAAAGGTATTTTCTCCGGACAGAAAGACGGTATTTGATGTTGAAACAAAGGATGGCGGATATATGCTTGACAGGCCTAAATTCGGGCAACACTTATTAAGACAGATAAAAAATGTCCATTTAATAGATAATACAAAATTTATGGACTTTTATGAAAAAGGCATCATCGTTCAAAGACAGAATTTGGAAAAAATTGAATGTCAAATTGTGATTGACGCCTCGGGATTTAATGCGGTTGTCAGGAAAAGGACTAATAATAACAGCAATAACAGTAATAACAATAATGATGCATTGCTTATGGAAAAAGACATTGATAAAAACGACATTGCAGTATGTTACAGGGAAATCAGAAAATATAAATTTGAAGATCCACATCATTGCCATATTTATTTAAACAATAAATTTTCACCTGGCGGATATGTTTGGGAATTTCCGGAAGGTGAGCATTTGAATGTTGGATTGGGTGTTTTGTATCCTTCTGCACCAAAAAAACAATATGGTGAATACGCAAAATTTAGGGGTGAAAAATTTTTAAATAGTGAAATTATTCACGGCGGCGGCGGTATTAGTCCGACAAGAAGACCTATTGATTCACTTGTAAGTATGTATAACGGAATTGGAATTATGCTTGTAGGTGATGCTGCCTGTCAGGTAAATCCGATTCATGGCGGCGGAATCGGGCAGGCGATGAGGGCAGGATATTTTGCGGGAATATCAATAAAGAAAATTTTTGAAAGAAACGGCAATAATGGTGTTGGCAAAATTTCGCTGAATGATTTGTGGGAGTACAATTCTTATTATATGCAAAATTACGGCGGAACTATTGCCTCGCTGGATTTATTCAGGATATTTTTACAAAATTTAAGTAATGAAGAAGTAAATTCCGGAATGAGTGCGGGATTAATACAGGAAGGCGATTTAATTAAAATTTCAGAAGGAGAGGAAATAAATTTAAGCGCAACAGAGAAAATAACGCGAATAGCAAAGTCGTTAGCAATTTTAAACACTGCAAAAAAACTCGCATATACTGCAAAAAAGATGAAGGAAATAAAAGAACTTTACAGGAATTATCCATCTCCTGAGAAATTTAGCGAATGGAAAGAAAATGTTGGAAGGATTTATGAGGATTTAAGAAGGCATCTTTGAACGATAATACTATGAACGATTAAATTTTAACTTTTCTATAATCTGAAGACCTGATGCAGGCATAGTGATAGAGCAAATTTATTTTTTCTTCAATAGTTCAATCCGTAATTATGCCTATTTTTAGAAATATGTTTATGCCTAAAGATAAAACACGCGCATTATGATGGTTTTTGTATCATTTACTTTTATTTTCCATATTCCTAAATTTAGTAATATGTTATTTGCTTAAAAATGAGCAACGGTTTAGCGAAAAATTAGACATATTACGAAAAATGGTTAAAGTTACGAATCAATGATTTTGAAATTAGTACATTCTTCCGGATTATACTAATCGAAGGAAATACAACAAAAATAAAATTTGATGTGACAAAATTTAACAATGAAAAAATGTAACTATTCAGAAGGGTACAAAAATTACTAAAAACTGCAAGTTTTTTAATCTTTAAAAATATATGTGATTTTTAAATTACCTGTGAAAATTTTAAAAAATTTAAAAAATGCAAAAATTTACCCTTAATTTTTTAGGTGGCTGAATAGTTACTTATTTGGTTCAAAAATTAATTGTATCAAAAAAATGTTCCCTTTTATTGGCACTCAACCATACTTTTTAATTTCTAACTTAAAGTCCCAAAAAGATGGCAAATTTAATAGCATTTGACCTTGACGGCGTATTGCTTGATGGAAAAGGAAGCTGGATGGAACTGCATAAATTTATAGGCACTGAAAAATTTTCCGAAGAGAACGGAAAACAATACTATTCGGGCAATATATCTTTTGATGAATGGGTAAGGCGGGATATCAGCTTATGGAAAGGAATTGAGGCAGATAAAATTTCTGAAGCAAGTGAAAGAATTAATTTAATGAAAGGAATAGAAGTCATTGAAAATTTAAGTAAAAATTATAAGCTGGCAATTATAAGCGGCGGAATAAAGCAGATGGCAAATAAAATTTTTGAAAGATATAAATTTAAACATTGTTACGCAAATGAAATAATTGTTAAGGATGAAAAAATTTTTGATGTTGATATGAAGGTAAATTTTGAGAATAAAGGAGAAATTTTAGAAAAAATTGCAAGATACGAAAATGTTGATTTAAGCGATTGTATTGCTATAGGCGACTTTATCAACGATATTCCTATGTTTAAAAAGGCGGGATTTAGTATTGCATTTAATCCGAAACATGATAGTGTTGTAGAAAATGCTGATGTTGTAATTCGCGACAAGGATTTAAGGGAAATTTTGAAATATCTATAACCTGTCCTTGAAAGTTATGAGTTTTTGACCCTGAAAATTGTAAAATTTTGGTGAAAAAAACAAATTTAAAGGTGTTTTTAGACATTTTTTAAATATCTTTCAAACTCAGGTATAAGTTGTTAAATCCTATATTTCCGACTCATCATAAAAAATAGGTTTCAATTAATAGGAATTAATAGGTAAAATTTCAAAAGTCGGGACTATGAATTTTGGTCAATGTAAGAAATATATAAATCTCGGAAAGTCGGGACTATGAATAATTAGTTTACCCTTAAAATTGACAAATCAAGTATAATTACATGGAAATATGGGTTTAAATTTAATATTAATGGTTGTCATCAAAAATTTCACCACCACAAAGCAAGCACAATGATCATCAAAATCGTTAACACATTCCTCAGCACAGTCGCAATCACCAATATCAGCATCCCGAATTTTGCCCCGAATATTCCCAAGTAATAAGGAATAGAATGCCTGATATTAACAATCTCAGATAAAACACTGCCAACCATAAGCGTTAAAACAACATCTTTTGAACTTATTACACCTTCTGACAATAAATTTCCTGCAATAGTCCATGCAGCAATACTGTTTGCGAATTGTGCAGCAATAACGGGCAAGCCATCAGCAGGTATTGGAAAATATCCTGCTGCTCCGCTTAAATAACCTGCAAGCATATCAAACACTCCTATATCAATCAAAATAAAAACAATAATCGTAATCGGAATCATTAATTTTAATATTTTAATTATTGTCTTCTTTGAAGTCCTTAAGCAAATTTCAAATGCTTCCTTTACCGGGGGTCGTTTTTCCTTTGTTATTTCGCTGTCATCGTTTCTTTTCGGCAATAAAACCCTTCCTGCAACAAGAACAACAAATGTTTTAATAAATCCAACCGCCATTAACACACCAAAATAAATAAGTCCTGTAACTCCAAGCAATGGAACTAATGCTGGCAGCATATACTTCCAGTGCATAACAATTCCAGGAAAAGAATTTACAAGTGATGAAATAAATAATTCCTTTTTGTCAATTGTCTTTTTATTGTAAAATTCCATGAGCATCGCATTTGCAGCAGCAGGGGATGCAAACGCAGTCAGAAAGGTTGCCCCGCATTCCTTTCGTAAGTGCGCAAATTTTGTTATTGGTTTTGTAATCCACATGATTTTATTTACAAATTTCAGTGCCATTATTAACTCTGCCAATACTACTCCAAGTATTATAAAGGGTACAATCCATAAGAGATACTTCAATGCCGATATTAATGCGTCTTCTATCATTTTGTTTTATTTTGTTTTATGTTTTAAAAAATTAAAAATAGGACTAAAATAATTCCCCTTGTGAGCATAAGCAATGACATTGAAATCATGCCCCTTATCATCCCTAATCTTAATCCAAATACAGACACCCATTGCGGGAAATAGAACTTTAAATAAATAATCGGAAGCATAAACATACCTCCAAATAACAGGACAATTATTGCTTCATCATTGGAAATTTCGTTGTTTTTAATTAATGCGCCTATCATCGGATAACCTACTAAGGGGGAAGCAATGTATGCTGTGAGTGCAGGAATTGCGTTTGCCGGAATGCCTACCACACTTGCAGATGGCTCAATAAATGTCATAATCATATCAAAAATTCCCAGATTTATCAGCAAAAATATTATAAAAGTTGTGATTAAGAATATAATTGATATTTTCTTAAATGTTTTTAGAGTTTCGTTAAGAGAAGATTGCAGAATTTTAAATTTGTTTTTCTTTATATCTTCATGTCCTTGTGTGAGCATTTTTTTATCACATTCATCACGATCCCTGTTTCTCTTTGGTAAAAATAATCTCCCTGCAAGAATTACAACACCAATTAAAACAATGGTCCCAAGCCACATAACTGCTACATAAAATCCGCCGACATATAAACCAAGTGTTGGAATGATAACTCCCAAATGAAATTTTATTTCCTTTATTGGAACAAATATTGTGTTCAATATAGAAGCAAATAAAACCTCTTTATCTTTGATTACATTGTCATTTCTTAATTGCTGAAGCATCGCATTTGCTGCCAGGTGAGAACCAATTGCTGATATAAATGATATTGTACAGGCAGGTGGAAGATTTGCCAGTCGCATTAATGGTTTGCCGATAACTTCAAGTCGTTTTAGCAGGCCCCATTGGAATAATACCTCTGTCAGAAACAATCCTACAAATATCAATATCAATAACGGAATAATAAAAGTTATTGTTTCTATGCCTGTTTTTAGTAAGAGATTAATATAATCAGTCATTTTTTATAGTATAGGAAAGTTTGTTTTATTTCACACACAAAGGATTTGATTTTCATTTTTGGGGAAAATCATAATCAAAATACCCGTTGCGCAAATTTGTGTGAGTATTTTTAAAACAAAGTTGTAAAAAATCTCCGAACGGAGTGAGGTTATTTTATTGGTTTTTAAATTTAATTTTCATTCATCATTTTAAAAACGAAGTTTTTAAAATCTCCGAACGGAGTGAGGTTATCTTTGTGGCTTTGTGTGAGCATTTTTTAAATCATCATCTAATTTGCCATTTAATTCATCCAGAACAACGATATTTATGGAATTTGTTGCCTCTGAATAATTCACTTCTGCCTCAACTTTATATGCCTTTCTGATATTTTCAATTGTTAATACCTCTTCAGGAGTTCCAATTGACAGAATTCTTTTGTCATAGAGTAAAATTAATTTATCACAGAACCTTGCAGCAGTGTTTAAATCATGTATAACAATTATCGCAGAAATATTCTTATCCTTTACAGTATTCTTTACAAGTTTTAATATCTTTATCTGGTGATTCACATCTAAATTTGATGTCGGTTCATCAAGTATTAAAATTTTCGGCTGTTGCGCAAGTGCACGGGCAATAACTGCCATCTGCCTTTCTCCGCCGCTCACTGCATCAATGGTTTTTTCCGAGAGATGTTCAACTCCAACCATTTTCATTGAGTCATTTACGATTTTTACATCCTCTGCACCATCAAACGGGCTGAACCTGTCTTTAATATACGGGTATCTGCCCATTGAAACCATATCATAAACAGTAAACATCGGGGATATTAATGTGTGCTGCGGAACTACTGCCATTGTTCTTGCAATCTCCTTCCTATCCATTTTTCTGACATCTTTTTTATTTAAAAGCACAACACCTTTTGTTGGCTGCAATAGTGCGGTTATTGCTTTTAGCAAGGTTGATTTTCCGGCGCCATTGGGACCAATGATTCCAACCAGTTCTCCCATTCCTATTGAAAATGTTATATCATTTAAGATATCTGTGTTTTTGTATCCGACACTTATATTTTCTATTTTTAATTTTTCTGTGTCCATTTTTTAAAGTTTTATAAAGTTTAAAATATTCACCACCAGCTCATCGTCTTCTTTTTCTTTCTCAGAAGATATATAAAATACGGTGCTCCGACAAATGCTGTGATAATGCCTACCGGTATTTCAGCAGGAGACGCAATAGTTCTTGCTAATGTATCTGCAAGTATTAAAAAAATCGCACCTGCAAGTGCTGATGCAGGCAGCAGTATGTGATGGTCTGCTCCGATTAAAATTCTCACTATATGAGGAATAATTAAACCGACAAAACCAATAATTCCTGCATGTGAAACACCTGTTGCTGTAATGAGTGCCGCAAAAATCAGTATGATTTTTTTTACTGTTTCCACTTTCACGCCAAGATACATTGCTGTTTCTTCACCAAACTGCATCGCATTTAATTCACGGGAAAATGCATATAATCCAATAACACCGATAAGTATTAATGGGGTTATTATGTAAAGGTCATCCCATTGTGACATAGCAAACGAACCCATAAGCCAAAGGACTATGTCTCGTAATGCTTCATCTGATGCGATAAATTTCATAGCTGACACAACAGCATAAAGAAAAGCACCCATTGCAATTCCTGCAAGCAGCAGGGTCTCAACAGGAACCTTTCCTTCAGTTCTTGCAACGCCATAGACAATGAGTATTGTTCCCAGTGCAC
>MTER01000139.1 GCA_002083985.1 Candidatus Altarchaeales archaeon A3 | reverse complement strand
ATATAATTTGTTTTGCATTTTTTGTATTTGTTTTTTATAAAAATGAGCAGTACAAAAATTTATTGTAACTATTCGGAGGGTACAAAAATTTACCTGTAATTTTTTAGGTGGCTGAATAGTTACTTTATTTCTTTAATTCCTTCTCTTAAATCATTCAGTGCCTCTTCGCAAACAATTGATGTTTTTCTTTCATTTTTCATCTTTTCATAAGTCCCTTTCTTTAATAAATTTTTAAAATTTAAATTTAAATCCTCGCATGCTAATCTCAACGCTTCATAACTTTCAGTATATTTCAAAAAACAAAAAATTCATTATACTTTTGAGATTTAAGATACGCCCTTATTCTTTCCTTAGTCACTTCAATATATCTTTTCTTTATAAATTCATTCTCCAATTTTTCATCCCAGTTGTAAGCATTAAAAGGAAAATTTTCAAATTCTCTTGGAATTACTCCTGGATTTGAAATCATAACATGATGAATAGAATTATATTTATCCCTGTCCAGCATCCTCAAAACATCTAAAATTTTTTTATGTGTTTCCGATTCGGAATACGGCTTTTTTGCAGAACACGGTAAAAATAAAACAATGTCTTTGTTTGCCTGCTTTTTGTACCACCTCTGCAAATAATCCTGCCAGACCTCAAAGTAAGGATGCGTTAAAAATTCCTCTCCGACACCATCCAAAATTTTTGTATCTCTGAATCTCGGAATAAATTTAAATGTCTCGGCATCAAGTTCAATTTTTTCATTATTTTTCCAATTATTCACGGCACCAAAAAACTCTTCTTTATTTAAAAATTTCCACTCTCCTTTAATCCATAAATCAAAAATTTCGGAATTTTCGTGAGGAAGTAAATTTATCAAAACAATACTATCAGAAAAATTTAACGCATAATTTACTGATTTTTCCAGTTCTGCCTTCCGGTTCTTTACAGGTAAATTGACAAGTAAATATGTCCTAACCTTGCAGTTAAGAGAGTGAATTAAATTTGCTGACTTTTCAAAATCCTTAACTTTAAAGCCCTTGTTTATTGTTTTTAGAATTCTATCACTTGCTGACTCAAGCCCGATTGCTATATTTATCTCTGCCTTTGTTTCTTTTAGACATAAAATTTTTTCCTTTGTTATGAATTCTGGCCTGCTTTCAACATAAATTTCTGAAATTTTGTTTTCCCTGCATTTTTCAACAAAGTATTCAAAAATTTCTTTCGGGATTTGCTTTTCATCAAAAAAACTTCCACTTCCGAAAATTTTTATTTTTTTGTCCTCATTATCACCTGTATTTATTCCTGCAAAAAATTTATCCAGAATTTCTCTTAATTCCTTGTTTGTTCTCTTTTTATAAATTTTCCCGTATCCGCAAAATATACATTTTCCCCAGGAACATTGTCCTGAATTTAAGATTAAAGTAGCCATCTCCACAGTGGAATAAATTTTATTATTTTTCCGTCAAAATTTTCCTCGTCTTTGTAGTCATCTGTAATTATTGTTCCATTGTCAATTTCAAATTCATCCATTGCTATTATTAATGCGTCTGTTTTTCTTTTTTTTGTTTTTTCATTTTCAAGATTAAGACAAACCTGTATAAGTTCTTTAACTACCAGTCCTTCTTTAATAACAAAATCAACTTCTCTTTGTTGTGAATCCTTCCAGTAATAAATTTCTTTGCCTTTTCTTTTCAGTTCCAAAAAAACAACATTCTCATACAATTTTCCCATATCTTCCGAAAATCTAAAACAGACAGCATTTCTTAAGCCGGCATCAATACTATAAATTTTTCTCGGATACTGTAACTGATCCTTTATTTTATATGAAAATATCGGAACAAGAAATATAAGAAATGCGGACTCAAAATATTCCAAAAATCTGCTTACCGTTTCAAGAGATGTCTTTCTTTTAAACGAATCTTGAAGTAAAGATGCTAATTTACCAACACTTGACGGCGAGGAGATATTCGTTTGCATAATTATTGCTAATGTCTTTAATAAGTTTACATCCCTTATATTATATCTTGAAACAATATCTCTGAAAATAATTGAATCAAAGTATTCTTTTAAGAGTATATTTTTATTCTCCTTTTTTTCCATAACTGCTCTTGGAAAACCTCCGAATTCTAAATACTCTCTTAACAGGGAATTTACAACATTTTTGTCAATTACAACTCCTTTATACTGCTCTACTGTTCTGCCCTTAAATTTAATAAATTCTTTAAATGAAAGTGGAAAAATGTCAATGTTGATACTTCTTCCCCCTAAAACAGTTGAAAATTCAGAACTCATTAATTTTGATGACGATCCCGTAATAATTATTTTTGCGTTGCCTTTTTCCTGTTTTGCTCTCACCCATCTTTCCCAATTTGGAACATTCTGAACCTCATCAAGAACAATATAAGCAAAGTCCTCAGGATTTATAATTTCCGCATAACTATTATAAACTACCTCAAGGATATTAGAATTAAGGTATGGGCCGAATGATGGCTCTTCAAAATTTACATATAAGGTATTTTCTTTTTTTACACCGTTTTCTATAACATGTTTCAAAAATTGTTTTGAAATTGTTGATTTTCCGCATCGTCTAACCCCGGCAATACTAACTGATTCTTTCATATCTTTTATCTTTATCAGTTTTTCCAGATATTCTTCCCTTACAATTCCAACTTCCTGCTCTTTTCCCCAAAAATTTGAATCGTATAATATCCGGATAATTTCTTCTTTTGTTATCATATTGTTATATCTTTATATAGTGTGATTTTGATTATAAATCATTCGCTACAGAGTATTAAATTTAATTGAAATTAATTAACTTTACATAAAGAAATTTGCATTATATCATACTCTGTATAGTATGATTTTGATTATAAATCATTCGTTATAGCGTATGAAATTTTAATCAACTAAAAGCAGTTATAAAAGTATAAAAGAAAAAAAGAAAGTTAAAAATTTCAAATTCAAAAATCCAATGAGAATTTTTTGTTCGGTATAAGAATACAAGAAACCAATATGTCTTTTATACCGTTTTTGTTTGTTGTTGCGGTTGTTGCTCGGAGAGTGGTGTCTGTGTTGATTGTTTATTATCTGATGACTTGGGTGTTTCAGAGGGTAAATTTTCCTGCACAAGAGTTATTGGCCCTTCAGGAGTAATTGTTTCTGTTGTTTCGGCAATTGGCCTTAATTTCAGAGTTTTCATATTTCTTATCTCAACCCGTCTTACTGGTGCAATTGTCTTTAAATTTTTAAAAATTGCAATATTCGTCCTTCCGGAAATAACGAGTTCCAGAAAATTATTTACTCCTTCGTTTTTATATTCCGCTAAAACCACAGGTATTTTCTTTATCATATCTCTTTTTTGGGAGGAATGAATTTTATATGCAGTCAATATATTCATTGCAAGTTTCATATCTGCATCTTTTAACTTAATAATAAATGGCAGGTCTATTACTGTATGTCCTGGAACAATTCTGCTCATTAAATATTTTCGATCTACACTCAACGAGTCAAACCTTGTTAGTGCCTTATCACCTTCTACTTTTTTAATTCTAAATGTGACATTTATGTGCTGCTTTTGTTTTTCCTGAGTAATATCTCTGATGGAATAGGAAATTCTTCTGTCAATTAAATTTTCGGGGTCAGATGAGACAACTAATCCCATCTCCTTGGATCCAAAATTTTCAGGGATTACAATTTTGTATTTTTTCTTTGATTTCCATTTATCTTTTTTTCCAAATGCTTTTGCCATTTTAAATAAATATGTTAATTTTAAGTATATGAACGAAGTGAATTTATTTTAAACTAATCTTTTAATAATATTTTAGTATTTGTTTATCTGCTTAAAAAATTAAGTGAGAAAAGTGTGAAAAAATAACTACAAAATCAAATATGCCGAGGTAAAAATCCAATTATCTAAACAAATACATATTTTAAATTAGTAATTTAACATTAATAATTTATTATTGTTTAAAATATTGTAGGAGCTTGTCCAACTGTAGGGTTGTTTCATTCTAACACCTCTTAAAATTTATTGATTTTAACTTTTGTGTCGGTTGTAAGATTTAACTAAATGAGGAATATGAAGCATACTTTCTATTAATCTATCGCCTGACTTTGAAAGATAATTACGATTTATAAGTTAATAAATCTACAAATAATAGGTAATTGTTATTCAAAGTATTTCAATTGCGTTTGAAAAATCTATTTTATCAACTTTTTAGGCATACAGTGTAATTATTGTATATTAAAAAAATGGATCAAAAAAAGATAGAGGTAAAAGTATCTGCTAAAATAATTTTGACCAAGGCATATCCGTTAACTTAAGGATCAAAAGTTTGATGGATTATATATTTAGAATCCCAAATATAATAAGTTTTTTGCAAATTTTTCTAAACTTTTCATGACTTTTCTGAAACATTGTGAAAAATCGAAAAAATTATGACCAAAATAAGAAAAATGGGTGCTCATCCCTTTAAATTGGGGTAATTAATTTGAGAGTGATCTGTTCGCTTCCAACGGTGTTTTTTTATTTTTGTTTTCCGTCGTTTTC
>MTER01000138.1 GCA_002083985.1 Candidatus Altarchaeales archaeon A3 | reverse complement strand
ATAACTCACAACAATCTTTTAAAATATCACAAGAACTTGATAGCAGCTATCCTGACCGATTAATCAACGAGAAAGATAAGTTGACTAAAGAAGAATATAATGACCGTTTTAATAAATTAAAAGAAAAGCAAAAAAAATTAGCAGATAATGGGCTGTATGACTTAAGTAAACAGAAAATTTTGGATTATAGCGACACTGATTCTAAAGCTCTTTTAGTTTATTTGAACGATTTAGAAAAAAAATTAGGAGTGTTCGATAATCTTCTTGAAAAACTTGAGTTATTTACTGGGATTCTAAATGAAAGAAGATTTACTTTCAAGAGAATCCAAGTTGATAGAGAAAAAGGATTTTATTTTATGACAAGTAGAGAAAAAGAGTTAGAATTAAATCAACTTTCTTCTGGTGAACAACACGAAGTAGTTTTGCTTTATGAATTAATATTTAATGCAAAACCAAATATACTTGTTTTAATTGATGAACCGGAAATATCACTTCACATTACCTGGCAAAAGGAGTTTCTTAAGGACTTATTGAGGATTATTAAAATTCAAAATATTCAGGTCTTAATTGCCACACATTCCCCATCAATTATCAATGATAGATGGGATTTAGTTTATAATCTGGAAAAGGCACAATAAAAATGAAAAAACAAGACATTACTTATCAAGACAAACTTAATGAATTACAACTTGACATTTCTCATCCAAATAACAAGGGAATTGTATTTGTCCTTTTAGAAGGGGAAAGCGACATCAGACTTTTCAGAAAACTATTTAATCTTGACAGATGTAAAGTTGAGACTATCCCCGGAGGTAAGTTTAAATTAGAAGAATGTGTTGGTAAACTGGTAAATGTTTATCATTTGATTATAGGAATCAGGGATGCTGACTTCATTTATTTGGAAAATCAGCAGTATTCAAAAGCAAACCTCTTTTTGACTGATTTACATGATATGGAAATGATGCTTATTTCAGAAGATGAAGTATTTAGTGCCTTGATATTTGAATATACATCATTAACGAAAGATGAACATTCAGAAGTAAGAAATAACATTATGATAAGTATTGAGCAAATTGGATTATTGAAGTGGCTTAATGAGAAAGAAAATTTAGAATATACATTTGATGCGGGATTTCAAGATTTGATTTCATTTGTAAATCTTGAGATTGATTTTGACCAATATTTTACAAGAGTCTTATCTAAATCTCCAAATGCAAAACTTATTGACCCTGCAATAGTTTTACATAAGATAAAATCTTTAAAACAATCCAATCCAAACTCTTTTCAACTTTGCAATGGTCATGACTTCATGAAGGCTTTGTCACAATTTGTAAGAGAAAAGGGTGATGGAAGGCGTATAGGAGATGAAAATATTAGTAGTTCCTTCAGAATGACATTTACACTGCCCCTGTTCAAAAAGACAATACTATATAGTGACACTAAATCGTGGGCAGATTCTAAGGGTTGCGTATTATATTCTTAGCCACCACATAAGTATAACCACAGTTGCAATTATCCCTCACCATATCATAACGACTTGGTATTAAAGTGATCTGAAATCGGCAATAAAAGATGCATGCAAATCCCATATCTGTTAACTTGAGATTCAAAAATTTGATGGATTATTGAGAGTAATAAATAAGTAAGGTTACTTATGATACATAAGTAAAGGTATATTATGGCAGTAAATAAAGTATTTGATCACATTAATATATTTACTCAATAATAAGTGGTAAATCACTCGTAACAGTTAAAAAATCACGAATAACCTCCACTATTTATTGAGCANNNATAAAATTTAATATGACGAGGTCTTTATCAATAATATCGATTCGCCCTCATATTTCAAAAACTCTGCGTTTTTGAAATGCACATAATCAAATCCTTCATTGTATCCCTGCTTATTACTCCGTCCGAAAATTTCTTTAAAATTTTTTTTGGATTTAATGCAATTCCAAGTCCTGCTTTTTTAATCATTATTCTGTCATTTGCCCCGTCGCCCACCGCAATAACATCGCTTACACTAATTCCTTCCTTCTTTGAGATATCATTCATTATTCTGGCTTTTCCATAAGCATCTATAATCCTTCCGTCCAAATTTCCCGTCAGTTTTCCACCCTTAATCTCAAGCTTATTTCCGTAAACATAATCAATAGGATACTTTTCCTTCAATGCGTCGGTAAAAATCGTAAATGCACCGCTTATTATTGCAATCTTATAATTCAGTTCCTTTAAGCGATAGATTAATTCCTTTGCTTCAGTGGTAAATTCAAGTTCCTTTGCCATATCTTCCAAAATTTTTACATCCATTCCTTTAAATAAATTTACTCTCTCTTTTATTGCTTTTTTAAATTCAGTCCTTCCCTCCATCGCATCTTTTGTTATTCTTTTAACCTCATCTTCAACATTTGCGAATTTTGCAATTTCATCAATAATTTCC
Organism: Candidatus Altarchaeales archaeon A3; assembly: GCA_002083985.1. Lineage (GTDB taxonomy): Archaea > Altiarchaeota > Altiarchaeia > Altiarchaeales > Altiarchaeaceae > Altiarchaeum. The sequence goes on along the minus strand of MTER01000138.1, from coordinate 5,947 downwards.
TTATCTATCAGTGTTCCGTCCAGGTCAAAAACAACTAATTTCTTTGTCCTTTCATAAGTATTCCTGTCGCGAACAATGACATCAACGCCGATTTCTCCTGCCTTTTCATAAATTTTTTTCCGTATGTCTGAAATTTTCTGAACTCCGATATCCATCCGGTATTCCGTAACCGCGAGGTCTTCCCTTCCGATTGTCTTCATCCGTTCAACATTTAAATTTAAACCCGCAAATAAAGATGTGAATCCGTAAATTATTCCCGGCTTGTCTTTTCCTATTGTTGAAATATAAATTATATTCTTTTCCTTCTTTTCTTCTATATGCTCTTCAATTTTTATTGTAATATTCAGTCGTAATGCTGTCTCTTTCAACTCCTTTTCAATTTCCTTAAATTTCTTTTTATCTTCGAGGTGATTTCCGAAATCAACGAGAAAAGGCATTATAAAATATCCCCTCATCGCTATCGCCTCAACATCAATTATATTTAAATTTCGCCTCGCAAAAATTCCTGAAAATTCCCTGCATATTCCTGTCCTGTCCGGACCGAATATTGATACGAGATACAGGTTTCTTTTCCTGTTGTTTTCTTTATTTGTATCGTCCATTTAAAAAATTTTATATGAAATACATAATTAAATTTAAATTTCAAATTAAATTAAATTTTAGTTCTAAATTTTACTCAATGATAACTTATGACATATTTAAAAAGGAAAATCATTTAGAGATCTTAAAAATTGCAAAGAAATTTGACATCCCTGACAGAAAAGGAAAGAATAGTAAGAGAGTCGTCATCCTTCTGGAAAAATTTGGGGAAAATAAAGACAACAACAAAGGCAATAAAGAAGATGGCGACAGAGAAGAAATTAAAGGCAACGAGGAAATTTTAAACGGATTAATGTTTGAGAAATTTTCTATTGAAAACATAAGAAGAAATCCTGCCCGGCTCATATTCTGCAACATTACTGACAGCAAAGACCTCAAAATATCAAATGAGCTCACGAAATATAATGAAGTTGAGGTCATTATAGCAAACGAAATTATGGATAAGGTTGTATTTAAAAATATGAATAAAAATTTTATCTCGCTCGCATTTGGTTTTTCAGAAATTTTAAATTGCTGGGGAATGCAAAGAGTAAAGAAACTCGCAATTATGAAAAAGAATTTTCTGATGGCAAAAAAGTATAAAGTCAATTATATTGTTTCAACATTCGCAGGCAATATATTTGAATACAAACCCGCAGAGACATTGTTGGCATTCGGGAAAATTTTGGGAATGAGCGACAAGGAAAGCAGGAACGCAGTAAGCAAAAATTATGAAAATATAATAAAGAAATTTAATGACCGAAATGATGAAAATTTACTGACGGACGGGTTAAGGGTGTTGAGGTTCGGGGATGTGAAGAGGGAGAAGAAGAAATACGGATATATGTTTGAATATACTCAATAAAGAGTGGATGCTATTCGTAATTTTTTGATGGTTACGAGTGATTTGCCCCTTAATATTGAGCAAGTTCATATGTTTCAACGACAGATAAAAATTGCAAATATAAAAATTTCGCTGTTTTTACGGATTCTAAATATGAGTATTTTAAAGATCCTAACGATGAGATGTGACAAATTTTATCTGTGAAAATTTCAAAAATTTACCCTAAATTTTTTAAACAGCCGAATAGCCATACATAAGTTTCAAAGATATTTAAAAAATGGCTAAAAACATCTTTAAAATATGTTTTTTATTGCCGCCGATTTTATCAATTTGTCAAGGTCAAAACACCATAACTTTGAAACTCAAATTATAGCATCTAAACTTATTTAATCTCTCAAAAGAGCATTCTATGTTTGTTATTATGCTTTTTTATTGCCGTTGGTAGCCATCTTGCACAAGTATGTTTTTCAGAGGGCTATTGGAATTTCTATGCGGGCATGGAATGCTTCATTTTTTCCACCAGAAGAAAAAAACAAAATAATTAGTGAAATTATTAATAAACATATATCTGATAAGAATGAAAGAAAAATGTTAAAATAAATTTTATTGATATGGTGAAGCGAAAAGAAAGATAATTCCAGAATATAAAAAAATTGTATCCTCTCAATAAAATAAGGTAAATTGAGGCTTTACTTTTCAGTGAAAAAGGTTAAATTTTTATGTTTTACACTCGCTGTTGCTCGTATCTTTTAAAAACTTGAAGTTTTTAAAATACCTAGGACTTACGCAAAACAGATACGAATTCTTATCTTTTTAAGACCTTTTACAAGGTGAATTGCGTAAGTCCTGATACCCTAAAATTTTGAGAGGATACAAAAAATTAATAATTGACTTTCAGTTTTCTTATGTAAGCTGGCAACCCAATTTAACTGTAACTTCATCACCGACAAAAGAGTAATTGACATCAAAATCCCATTAGTAAAATTTTTAAAACCACTCCTACGATAATTATATTTACAAATACAATAAGAACAAAAAGCAAAAGTTCTGTTTTTTTCATTTCTTTAAACATTATTCCGAAGGTTGCTATGCAGGGAAATGTAATAACAACAAGAACACTTGCAATAATTAACTGCTGTATGTTTAATGTGCCTGAAACAACAAGCGGAATTAACATTCCAACGGCAAGTTCCTTTCTTAAAAAACCTGTTGCTATCGGAAGGACTGACATGGCAGGCAGTCCGAATAAATTTTTAAATATCTGCTCAAAAATAGTTGTAAGAATATTTACAATTCCGAGAATGTCAAGAATATTTAAAAGCAGCATTCCGAGAAAAATTACGGGAAATGCCTTAAATATAAATACCTTTACTCTCACCCATAATTTCTTTAAGACGATTTTTAATACAGGCTTTCTGTAGGGGGGAATTTCAAGCAAAATTTCAGGACTTTCGCCCTTAATAAATTTATTCAGCAAAATTCCGTTAATTACATAAATAAAGAACAATATTGCAAAGACCACATAAATATAATTAAAATTTTGCGTTAATGCCCATAATGAGAGCAGTGCGGCAGTCTGGGCGGAACACGGAATAGAAATTGCGAGCAATGTTATTGCGATAAATCGCTGCTTTCTTGTTTCAAAAGCCCTTGTTGCCATCACACCCGGAACCCTACATCCTAAACCAAGTATTGTCGGAACAATTCCGAAACCATGCAGTCCGAATTTATGAAATATTGAATCAGTCAATACACTCAGTCGTGGCAAATATCCGCTATCTTCAAGTATTCCAAGAACCAAATAAAAAGCAATTATGTATGCAAGAACGGCTGCAAGAGGAATATAAACGCCTGAAGTTAGCACTCCAAGCGACGCAAATAAGTCAATTTCACCGTCAATTAATGTCCCGATAAAAATTTTATACAAAATTTCATTGCCTTTTAATACATCAGCTAAATTTTCTATAACTGGAAGGTAAAAATTTTCAAATAATGGATCAAAGACATTGTTAATCAGCCCTTCTCCGATAAATCCGACAACTGCAAAAATTAAAAATAAAACCATAATTGCTACCGGAATTCCTGTTATTGGTCTGATTGTTAAATCCTCAAATTTTTCAATAATTGTGTGGTGTCTGTGCTTTATCTTCTGAACCTCCAGGACAATCTTTCCGACATCCTTCCATTTTTCATCTGATGTGTGTCTAGGTATATTCGGATTTACTGCATTCTTTACCTCTTCAATTAAATTTTTTATTCCTGTTCCTGTCAAGCCCGATGTTGTAATTATCGGAACCTGAAGAAATTTTTCTAATTTTTTTACATCAATATCTATTCCTTTATGTTTTGTATCATCCCATAAATTTAACGCAACTAGCATTGGTTTTCCCGTTTCAAGCAAACCCAATGTCAGATACAAATTTCTCTCTAAATTTGTAGCATCAACCACATTTATTATTATATCTTTGTCCTTCATTTCTGAAATTTGCTTTGCAGTTACTTCCTCCGCTTCACATGTCGGTTCAAGAGCATAAGTTCCCGGAGCGTCTATTAACTCATAAATTTTGCCTTCAATTCGGACGGTTCCTTTTGTCCAATCAACCGTTGTTCCGGGATAATTTGAAATAATTACATCAAGTCCCGTAAGGCGGTTAAATAATGCTGATTTTCCGACATTCGGATTTCCAACAAGTAAAATTTTATTCATTTTAACCTTTCCTGATATTGAATTTTGGTTCAAATATTAAATTTAGGCAAACCTAAATTTTATTATGTATTATGAAGCAGAGCTTAAATATTAAATAAAATTTAGTTCAAATATTAAATTTAGGCAAACCTAAATTTTATTATGTATTATGAAGCAGAGCTTAAATATTAAATAAAATTTAGTTCAATAACTGAAATTTCCGGACGGGATAAAAACCTCACTCTCGGATTTCCTCCGATTCCTCTGGTTATATAAATTTCATATCCGCTCACATTGCACAGTCCTTCCGGACAAATTTTTCCAACATTAGATGGCATAGTAACAGGTCCCAAAAAAGGAATCTTTACCTGTCCTCCGTGTGTATGCCCGGAAATTATCAAGTCGGGATGCTCATCTTTTAATACATAAATAATGTCCGGATTATGGGAGATTAAAACATTGGGCAAAATTTTTTGTTTATTTTGTTTTTCTTCTTTCACATCATAAGATTTGCTTAAATTATACTGCCCTGACCACAATTCATCAATGCCAACCATCCGTATTTTCCCTCCGCATATAACACGATTTTCATTTCTCATCACATCTACTCCTGAATCTTTCATGTATTTCTCAACTTCATCCGCTATTTCCTTATGCGACCATCCGTAACTATAATCGTGATTTCCTAGAACCGCATAAACATTTTTATGTTCAATATTCTTTAAAGGTGCTAAAAATTTAATCTCTTCGGTTTTGTAATCAATTATATCGCCGTCTATGATTACGGCATCAATTCTCTCTGTTTTAGATATTTTGTTTATCTCATTTACAACTTTTTCAAGAAATTTTTCATGCTCTTCACTCGCAACATGGAAATCAGAGATAACAAGCAAATTACAGGAAAAATTTTCATCGGTTGTATCAGAAATTTTTATTTTTGTGTGGGTTGTTTCAATCCAGTTCGGCTCAATTTCAAAGGCATAGATTAAAAGAGAAGCAATCACTGCAATTACTCCGATTATTACTACTTTCTTCTTCATTTTTAAATTTTTACATAAATTTTACCAGCCATTTCTCTTCCAATTGCTATTTGATGTTGATCTATTTCAATAGTTATCGGCCCATAAGGTTGTTTGCATATAACTTTAATTTCCTTTCCAATTCTGACTCCTAAATTTTCTAACCTCATTTTAAAATTTGTTCCGCTTATAATTTTTGAAATTTTTCCCCCATCCCCTTCATTCATCCTGGCAAGAGAAATTTCCATTTTCTCATCTTTTTCCTTTGATACCTTTGAATATGTTAATTTGGAAAGTGCATCGCTTATTTCAGGAGATGAAACATGTTCTAATTTACAGGCAATTTCATGAATTGTATTTTTATCCTTCTTTATTCCAAGAAAGCCGGTAAGAAATTTTTCCCAAGTCCTATGGCTGTCAAGTATTTTTTTCCCGTAGCCCTCACCTTTTTTTGTCAGGAATATTTCTTTATATGCTTCATGTTTAATATATCCCTGTTTTGCCAATTTGTCCAGCATTCCCGTAACACTCGGAGCTGAAATTTTAAGTAATGAGGCAATTGCAGTTGTCGTTATCTTTTCTCCGCTCTCTTTTAGACGGCACATCACTTCAAGATATTCCTCTGCATTTTCGCTAATATTATCTGCATTATTAACCATTTTAAATTTTTTAGAAATTTTACTTAAATTTATAAATTTTAGACAAACCTAAATTTTATTATATATTAGACTTGTTGCAAATTAAGAATTATAACTTAACTTTATTACTTGTTCAAATTACATTGGTGCTTATTTCAAATTCGTGATAAGTTAAGTTCGT
>MTER01000137.1 GCA_002083985.1 Candidatus Altarchaeales archaeon A3 | reverse complement strand
TAAAATTTACTGATAATAAATACAAATTTAAAAAATATTTTTAGCATGATCAAAAATCTGAAAAAATTATAAATCCTTTACAAGTTTTCTTTCAGTCATAACCTTGCTTACATCACTACTTTTACATCTATTTATCAAACCCCTTATTAAATTTTTGATGGCGTAATTGACAGGTGACCGTTGGGCTCACCACATATAAATCGAAAAAAATAAAAAGCAATATTTTTAAAATTCCACTTAAAAAAATCTTAAAATTTATGTATTGCGAAAAAAGTCACCTATTTTATACGCCATCAATTATTTATTACTTGTCCCACAAATCCTGCAAAACGAATTCTTATGCTCAATTCCTGCTTCGCATCCTTTACATTTAATTTCATCTTCTTTTGCTTTCTTAACATTTCCAAAAATTTCTTTAAAAATTTCATAATAATAGAGATGCTCTTTGTCCCTTATAATTACTTCATCTTCTTTTTCATAAGTCAATTTTCTTTGTATAAAATCCGCATCCTTAATTTTATCGCCAAATATATTTGTAAGCATTGTCGTTCCGCTCCCGTATTCAATAGGTGTCTTTTTTCTCCATACAAATTCATCCGGAAGTAAATTTAGGTATGCCTTTCTTAAAATCCATTTTCCAACACCATTTTTTATTTTCATAGAATCGTCAAGGGAAATCGCATAATTTTTTACTTCGTCGGAAAGATAAGGGCTAAAAATTTTTATGCCAAAAAACCTTCCGAAGTCGTTTGAAGAAAAATGCATATTTTCCCACATATTTTTTGAGTATGTTTCCCGTTCTTCTCTTTTCATTTTTATCAAAAAATCATACCCGAAGAACAATTCATCCGCACCATCACCCGTCATCACACCTTTTACATAATCCTTTGAAAATTTTAAAATCGCATATATTGCGACGCTATTTCTGATTTCCATCGGGTCAAAGACACCTAAAATTTTTATCGTTTCTCTTAAATTTTCCATTAAATTTTCCTCGTCAATATCCAAAACATAATGCTCTATACTCAAAATTTTACACAACCTTTTAGCGTATTCCGCATCGGGAGCATTTCCGAATTTCAGAGTAAATGCCTTAATTTTAGTATTTTTTGCAGCCACATAAGCTAATATTGAGGTATCAAGTCCTGCTGACAACAAAATTCCATCACAACCATCACTTATGTTTCTATTTACTTCGTTTTCCAATAACTCCCTTAATTTTAATGTTTCGGTTTCAATTCCCATTTTTTTATATCTAAAATCCATTTATTGGAATAAATTTTAATGTGTTTGGTAAAATTTTTTACTTCGCTTTCAAGTATTTCAAGCCGTTTCTTAAATATTGGCCCATCTATAACAAGCGTATGAAATTCTCCGTTTTCACCACACAGGTCAATACCTGCTTCTTTTGTATCTTTGATAAAATTTTCTACTGTTTCCTTGTTTATAGTTCTTCCGGTTAAAAATTTTGCACGAGCAATACAATTAACAACCACTGCTTCAAATCCCTCATATATAAATTTACTTAAAATTTCTTCCCTGTTTCTTTTCCACAGCGGTTCATAATAGTCAATGTTTAATTCCGCACTTTTTTTCTTTATCCAGTTCAAATGCTCTTCCAGATCAATATCTCCCGCAATCATTCCTGCAATTCCTTTTTCCTTTAATTTTAAAACCTCCGAATTAAAGTCATTTTCGTAAGCCCCCCAGGTCGTAACCTTTTGAATTAACGGAATTCCAATTGCTTCTGCCTGGGACTTTATTATTTCTCTGTTTATTCCGTGACTTCTTCCGTCAACGGCAAAATTTAAAAGAAATCGAACATCCATGTTGTTTTTCATCGCTTCATAATATGCCAGACAACTGTCTTTTCCTCCACTCCACGAACAAAAATATTTTAAATTTTCCACCTTGTTCAGTACTCTATTCCTGTTCTTCTTTCAATTCCTTTATCGTAAGGATGCTTAACCTTTTCAATTTTACTCACATAATCTACAATTTCAATAATCCCTTTCAGTTTTTCATCCGGACATCTTCCCGTTAGGATTAATTCTAATGTCTTCGGCTTTGAATTGAGCAAACCATAAATTTCATCCTCTTTTAAATAGCCCTCTCTTAAAGAGATTAAAATTTCATCTAATATTAAAAGGTCATAATTTTTCTTATAAATTTCCCTGCTGATAAATTTTACCCCTTCCATACAATCCCTCCGTGCATTTTTCACTAATTCGTCTTCGCTTTTGAAAGGATTAAGAACTTTACAATATTTTGCATAAGCAAATACATCAACTCCAATTCCTCCCAGAATTTTAAATTCGGAATAAAATTTTTCTATATCTTTATGAAAACTTATCCAGCAAACCCTTAAATTATTTCCTTCTGCTCTTACTGCTAAACCTATTGCCGATGTTGTTTTTCCTTTTCCATCCCCTGTATAAATATGGGTTAAACCGTTTTCCATTTAAATTTTTTTACTTTTGATTTTTATCATCCTTTGATTTTTTTGATTCGTCTGAAAGGAGCATTGACATATAAAAAGCAGCAACCGTATCGTTCTGTGCTTTATCAACATCTTCATGAGTAAAATTTTTGCCTTCCTGTACTTTTGAAACAAACTTATTAATATTATTATGAGAAATCCGTAATGCCTGAACGACCTGTTTTGCTACTATTGTTTTAAATTTAGCAGATTCTTCTTCCTCATCATCTTCATCATTTATTTTTTTCTCCATTTTAAGAAAATTATTAATGCAATGATTAAAATTACAGCAATTACAATTAAATTTTGGGGCGAAAACAAATTATCGCGAGTATATGTATCTTTTTTTGTTTCATTATTTGTTTCTGTGTAGGTTTCATTTTCAAACGCAGCATCTTTTTTAAGTGCAACCGAAACTTGCTCCGATGATATATATCCTTCCTTTTCTGCTTTAAGTGTTAAGGATGTTGTAGTAGCATTATATTCAATCTTTCCGTTAGCATCTGTTGTAAATTCATCATTGTTAATTAAGACCATTGTTTTAGCAACAGGATTTTTATTCTCATCTCTTACAGTAATTGTAATTTTATCATTTTGTTTCACTTCTTCAGGAATTTCTATATTTAACTTTCCCATCGCCTTTACATCAAAGGAAATGTTTGAGTCCTTATAATTCTGCGATGATGCTGATGCTTTCAAGCCATATATTATTGTTTTAATTGTCATTTTTACAATTCCGTTTGTATCTGTTTTTAATTTTTCTCCATAAATTTCAACATCTGCATCCTGGAATGGCTTTTCATCTTTTGTTGTTACTTTAAATTTAAATTCGTCTCCGTATTTCTCGCCTGAAATCTTTGTTATATTTAAAGTTCCCGCATAAACATTAATTATCCTTGTGAAATTTTTAAAGCCTGATTTTGAAATTGTTATTTCTGCACTTCCATAATCAGGAATTGTTAAAGTTACTTCTCCGTTTTCATCTAATTTAAATTTCATTGCTTCGTTTTTAACTTTTATTGTTATTTCGGCATCTTTAAAATTTTCTCCTAAATTTAATGTTTGTCTCAGACCAAAAATTTCCGAAATGTTAAAAATTTCTGATGGTAAGCCATTTTCTTCCACATTCACTGGTTTGTTTTCACTATCCACATAAACATATTTATCAGACGATGTTCCGCCTCCGCCATAATTTCCGCCACCTCCTGAACTATCCACAGAAATTTTTTCTTTACATACACCGTTTTCACAGTTCACAGATATGCATTCTTTATCATAAGCACAACCTTCACTATTTAACTTAAAACATATATGTATGGAAGAATCACATTTTCCTGATGTGCAATCAGAATTATCCATACAGTATTTTGGAATGTGTTTATATTGATACGAAATTATCATTCCCATAACATGTTCCAAAGTATCAACTACTCTTGGACCCGGTCTGTAAATGATATTTTCATTTATATTAAACATCATTATTTTTTACTGCTTTTAAAATTTTAAGATGAGGATTATTTAAGATATAACTATACTCACCCATATTTCCGGAAGGAGCAATTATAATATCAGGATCCCTTGTAATAAGTGTTTCAACAGAAACAGGTTGCCATTTGTAAATATCAGAATAAACATTTATCCCTCCAACGGTGGTAATTATATCATCTATAAAAGTATCACCTCCTGACACCCATAGAGGATCTGCCCCGACAATCTGCGCTATTTTTGGAGATGAGAATATAATTTCATTTTTTATTTTCTTTATTTTTGCTATTCTTTCTTTCATATTGTTTATTAAATTTTCACCTTCCTGCTCATTTCCCGTATATTTGGCAATTATCTCAATATCATAATATATCTCTTCAATATCACTTGATGCATTAATTACGACAACTGTGATATTTGCATCTTTTAATACTTTACTATCAGCTGGATCAGTTAAATCATGAGCAAAAACCAAATCCGGATTTAATGAAATGATTCTTTCGATACTTGGAGTAACATAGCCACCAATTTTTGTTTTACTTTTTGCATCTTCGGGATAATTACAAAACATTGTAACTCCTATAAGATTATCCTGCCCGTTTATTGCGTAAATTATTTCTGTTATTGATGGTGCTAATGAAATAATCCTTTCATAATGCGCACATCTGTCGTTTTTCAGATATGTTCCTTCCTGACAGGTTATGTTTTCTCCGAAAGTAATCTGAAAAGAAAAACATACAAATAAAATTCCAAATAATAAAGGTAAAATTTTTCTCATTTTGTATTTTCTAAATTTTTAGATTTAGGATAACTTTATTTTTTCAATCAGTTTTAGAATCTCAAATAAATTCATATCTCCTTTTCTGATACATTCTTCCTAACATTCAGAATAATTTTTGGCTTATATTTTTGAATCCGTGAATAAAGCAAAATTTTTTTAAATTTCATCACCTCACTTCGTTCGGAGATTTTAAATAAATATAAAATAGCAACATTACGACATTAAAAATAAGAGCGAATACTTTTTGTATTTTTCATTTCCTTGTTTTGTTTCATTTGTCTTATAAGGTTTTTTCCAGATGTGTTTTTATCTCGGGTTTTCACCTCCATGTTTTTTACATTTTGCATTTTATTTTTTTTAAATTTTTATATCTTTTATTTGGAAGTGTTAATCAAATGGACATAAAAGCATTGATTTTAGATATATGGGAGATATATAAAATGTCTTTATAGTTAACACCCTCTTATTTAAAATCCAACTACTATTTTTTCAATCAGTTTTAAAATCTCAAATAAATTTAGATGCTCTTTTCGGATACATTCTTCTGAACCTTCGGAATAATCTTTTTCAGATAATAATCCCGTTACAACATCAAATATGTCAGTTAAATTATTATTATCAAAATCACCCTCCAGGCACCACCAATAAGTTTCATTCCATTTGGGAAGGGATCCGATTACAGACTTAAATCCCAAAATGTCTTTATCTCTTGCACAATAATGTCCTGAATCGCAGATGTCTTTTAATGTTCCTCCAGCCAGGCCCCATTCCAACAGAACTCATTGTCCAATTGGTTTCATTTGCTTTGATTAAATAAAAACCCCACCACCAACTCCAGTCAGACGGCGAGCAGGTTCCATTGATACAATTTATGAAGAATCCATGGGTAGTGCCCATAGTTCCATTAAAGTTTAATCCTGATGCCACAAGAATTTCCCTTCCATTTGCATATTCAGGAACCTGAACGCGTTTTGTGATTGTT
>MTER01000136.1 GCA_002083985.1 Candidatus Altarchaeales archaeon A3 | reverse complement strand
TATTTCCGAATCTTGCGATTGCTATTGAAAGCCCATAAGTTTTAAAATAACTTTGTGCTATTAAATCTGTACAGGATTTTGAGACATCATACGGAAATGTTCCTTTTAACGGCGTTTCCTCCGTGTAAGGCAATTCCTTAGATATTCCATAAGGCTTTATCCGATGATGCCACAGCAATTCCTTTCACCGAATTACATAATCTTGCAGATTCTAATATATTTATAGTTCCGTTTATATTCGTCTCAAAGGTTTCAACAGGATTTATTAATGCTGTTGGAACGATGGGTTGTGCGCCTATGTGAAATATATATTCAATTTCATATTTTGAGATTACATCATAAATTCTTTTAAAATTTTTTAAATCACCGTATGCAAGTATCGTTTTCTTATCCAAACCTTCCGTAACAAAATATGATCTTGGATTTTGCGATCTTATAAGTACTATTACCTTTGCATTATTCTTTAGTAATTCTGCAACTATGTGCGAACCTACCAATCCGTTTCCCCCCGTAACTAAAACATTCTTGCCACTCCAGAAATTTAATCGCCCCATATTTTCCATAATGCTTTTTTTGATTCCCATAATGAGTTTAATTCTCTGTTGTCTCTTAAAGTGTCCATCGGCTTCCAGAATCCTTTGTGCTTGTAAGCCATTAATTGTCCTTCTTTTGCTAAATTCTCCAATGGTTCTCTTTCCCAGATTGTCTCATCATTTTTTATATAATTAATAACTTCCGGTTCTAAAACAAAAAACCCACCGTTTATCCATGCATTATCCCCTGCAGGTTTTTCATGAAAACTTATTATTTTATTTTCTTTAAGTTCAATTGCCCCAAATCTACCCGGTGGCTGAACAGAAGTCATTGTTGCAAGTTTTCTGTTATTTTTATGAAATTTGATCAATTCTTTAATATTTATATCTGCAATACCGTCACCATAAGTAAACATGAATGTTTCATTACTAATATAATCTTTCACTCTTTTTAATCTTCCTCCGGTTTGGGCATTTAATCCGGTATCTATTAAAGAAACTGTCCAATCTTCTGTTTGCGTGTTATGTACTTTTAATTCATTATTTTTTAATTTTATTGTCACATCTGAATTGTGAAGAAAATAATTTGCAAACCATTCTTTTATCATGTATCCTTTATATCCCAAACATATCACAAAATCATTAATACCGTAACACGAATAAATTTTCATAATATGCCATAAGATTGGTTTTCCCCCGATTTCCACCATTGGTTTTGGTTTTAAGTCGGTTTCTTCACTTAATCTTGTTCCGAACCCCCCTGCAAGGATAACTGCTTTCATTTTATTTTTTCATAAATTTTAATGTTTATTTGCATTCTTTTCCTAAACTAATTTTTTTGTTTGTTCTAATACCTATCTTTGAAAGTTATGAGTCTGAAAATTGTAAAATTTTGGTGGCAAGAAAAAAACAAATTTAAAGGTGTTTTTAGACATTTTTTAAATATCTTTCAAACTCAGGTAATACTTTCTTTAAAAACTTATTACTTGTCCGATAAGGATACATTAATCTATCAATACAGCATTATTTATTATGATTGAAATATTATAAAATTTGATTTTTTAACCGAATAATTGAATTCGTCTTTAGGATATTCTGCAAAATATGCAAAATTTATGCCTCCTATATTTATCATTCATTTTTCAATTTCATTAAAAATTTTTATATATTCATTTACACATTTTTCCCAAGAAAAATTTTCCTTTACATATAATCTGGCATTTCTTCCGATATCCTCCCTTAATTGCGGATTTGAGATTAATTCTAAAATCCTTTCTTCGAGCTGTTTTGTATTTTTTGGTTCAATGAGGAATCCTGTTTCATAATCTTTGACTACTTCCATTGTTCCTCCAACATCTGTTGCAATTGTTGGTACGCCTACGCTCATTGCTTCTAAAACAGAAGTAGGAAGACCTTCGGAATAAGAGGGATTTACAAAAATATCGCTGTTAAGCAATATCTCCATTACTTCATCCCCGTTCTTTTTACCCAAAAAAATAATATCTTTGTCTTTTGTTTCTTTCAATGTTTTTTCGTAGTCCCCCGCTCCGACAATTAACAATTTAAGATTTTTTTGTTTCTCTTTTATTTTCAGAAAAGAGTATATTAAATCGTGTACTCCTTTCTCATAAAGTAATCTTCCTACATAAGTTATTATTATATCTTTTTGATTTAGCTTGTCCCTTTGACATTCCATTGAATCTTTTACTTCAATACCTGCGTAGATGACTGTTGATTTCTTTGCACCCAGGTGTTTTAAAAATCTGCTGTTTGCTCTTGAAATTGTAATATTATCCGCAGATGATCGCAAAAGTAGAATGCTTATTATATGGTCATAGCATTCTGCACCAATACGAATTAACATGTTTTTAGTGGCTTTATGACGAGAACCGTGTTCAACATGAATAAATTTTTTCCCAAATAATTTTGCGAATACACATGCTAAAAATGTGCTGAAATAAAATCTCGTATGAGAAATGACAATATCCGGATTTAAATCAATCATTTTTTTTATCTGTGTCCAAAACACAGATGACCAAAAATTTGGTACCGGATTGCGTATAAAAAATACTGTTGCAGGATATCTTATAATTTTCACATCAGTATATTTTATTTCGTATTCCTCACTTTTTGGAATATTCGGGGCGAAAATCGTTATTTCGTACTCTTCTCTTTTTGACAAGTACTTTGAAAACATGTCCACATACTTTTCAAGCCCTCCGATATGGGGAAGATAAAACCCAGGTACAATCAATATTTTCTTAATTTTTTTATCTTTGGAGTTCATCATAATTCAGAATAATTTAATATATATTTCGCACATCATTCTCAAAAACAATAAAATTTACAAATTTTTGTTATAAATTAAACCTCACTTCGTTAGTAAATTGCGAAAAACAATCGGAAATTAAAAAAATTTGATTGGATGTGCAGAATGTTGACCTTAACATTGCTTAAATAATTAACTTATTCATTTATAACTCCGTCTCCATCCAGAAATACTGCTTCATTCATTTTTTGTCTTTTAAAAGTCGTTTTATTTCGCGATCAAAGTCGGACTCTATCGGCTGTATTTTATTAAAGGTATCATACTCGAACATTGCTTTTTTGTCTGCCTGTTCCTTGGATATTGCTCCTTTTCCGTCAAGTATTTTGTACTCGTTAAAACTCAAAAATCTATTTACACTTTCTGCAAAATCCACCATAGTAAAGGTCTGTCTGTTTTCAATATGTCTTTCAATATAATCAAAAAATCCGTATATTGTTCGCTCTAATTTTTTGATTTCTTTTTCCTGCAAATAATTTTTTGCGATAACAACATCCGATGGCAGAATTCTACCTTCAGGCGAATTTTTCCATGTAGTGAGACCCATAAACGGCTTCTTTTTATCCGCTTTGGCATTAATGATCTCTGCTGCAGTCTGACCTGTAATTGCATAATGAAATTTATTTTGCACCGTGGCAAAAAAATCTTTGGTTGTCCGGGAATTCGGGTCGTAGTCAAGACAGCATTCGGCGAAAATATCCGTAATTTGTATGTAAATTCGCCTTTCGCTGGCTCTGATTGAGCGTACTCTTTCAAGTAATTCTATGAAATAATCTTTTCCAAAGACATGCTTTCCCTGCTTGAGCAGTTCATCGTTGAGTGCGAACCCTTTGATGATGTATTCTTTCAAAACATGCGTCGCCCAAATACGAAACTGTGTGGCTCGCCTGGAATTGACCCGATAACTAACAGCAATAATGACATCAAGATTGTAAAAAGCTGTGAGATATTCTTTTCCATCAGAAGCAGTTATTCTAATTTTTTGAATAACTGAATTTTCATCTAATTCGCTGCTTTTGAATATTTCCTTAAGATGGTAATTGATAGTATTTATTTCAACTCCAAACAACTCAGCCATCATTTTTTGCGTCAGCCAAAGCGTTTCGTCCTGTAAAAATACTTCTAATTTAACATTGCCACCAGGCGTGGTGTAAAGTATTATTTGATTTTTTTCCATTTTAAATTTTATTTAAAATATACTAAAATCTATGAGGTTTTAATCTTTTAAAATTTTGATGGCGTAAAAAATAAGTGACTTTTTTTCACAATACATAAATTTTAAGATTTCTTTTAAGTGGAATTTTTAAAATATTACTTTTAATTTTTTTCGATTTATGAGAGTGAACACCAAGTGTCACCTGTTAATTGCGCCATCAAAAATTTTACATCAATATTCTCTTTTTTATCTTCTTTGATCCACCAGAACAGCAAACTGTTTTCGCGAATATGTGCTTTTATTTCAGTGGTGTTTTGTCATTTTTGGGTTACACAAGTGAAATCGTTTTAAATTTCTCTATTTAAATTTTCCTTCGCAGTATAATTCGTTTTCTTCTTATCTTCCTTCATCGTCTCATAACTCAAAAACGCAATCAAAATCCCGGCAGTTACCGATAAAAGCAATAGCAGATAAACAGGAAGTAGTTTATAGTTCAAAAACAACGCATAATAAACAAGCGACATTCCCAGAATAGAAATTGCAGCAACATATAAAATTTCTTTTTTTGTTAATGAAATTTTTTCACCCTCTTTTGTTTCTGTTCCTTCGTCTTTATCTTCAATTTCATCTTCTGCATATTCTTTGTATCTTTCGGGCATAAATTTCTTTTCCAGTAAAATGGCTGCAGTTAAAATTACAATTGTAATTATGAAGAATAAATTTATGTCTATATATCTCTCAACCTGCGGAAAGTAAATTTTTATAAATAAAAATCCTATAAATAAAATTAACAGATACCTTGCACTATCTCCCATTACTTCAGCAATATTTTTTGTTATTGACATTTTAATGCGGTTAAATTTAAATTACATTTTATCTTCAGTTTTTTTTCAATAGCTTCTCATTCAACACCTATTAAACCTTCCTTCAGTAATCTTTCTATTTGGATATATTTTTTTATCAGGACATTATCTTTTGGTTTCAAATTTAAAGTTCTTGTTATACTATCAGGAATTACTATGTCCCCTCATTCACTTGCCTTTATAACCTTTGTTTTCATTGCAGAGATTATAATTATGAAATTTTGTATAAAATTACTTTTCAATTAAATTAACTTTACTTATAAATTTTTCTACACATAATTAAACCTATATTCTTTAATACTTATATTGCACAACTCCGAAAATTGCGTTTTTATTAAATGAAACATAACCTCGCTTACGCTCGGATATTTTCAAAACTCTGCGTTTTAAAAATAACCTC
>MTER01000135.1 GCA_002083985.1 Candidatus Altarchaeales archaeon A3 | reverse complement strand
GTTATATGCGAAGTTCGTATATCATTCCATTTTGGTAGTATATCCGAACTGGTTCGCATATCTATCTTTTGGATAAACCTCATAAATTTATCACTAATTAATTTATCATTGTTATTAATGAGGATTTAAAGTAAATAAATAATAAATAAAAATCACATCTCTAAATCATCCAAAGGACTTTTAATTTTCCTCAGATTTTTATTACTTACATGAGTGTATATTTCAGTTGTCTTTGAACTTGCGTGTCCAAGTAATTCCTGAATGTATCTTAAATCAACACCGCTTTCAAGGAGATGTGTTGCAAAGGAATGTCTCAAGGAATGGACTGATGCCTCTTTTAAAACACCTGCCTCTTTACAAGCCGCACTGAAAATTTTTTGCACACTTCTTGTGCTAAGGTAATTATGTGTTGCTCCTGGAAAAAGCCAGTTATTTGGCTGGTTTTCTATGAGATATTTTCTGAGGGTATTGAGAGCAACATCAGACAGTATTGTACACCTGTCTTTCCTTCCTTTTGCACCTTTAACATGAATTAATTTTCGCCCATCATCAATATCCCCAACCTTTAACTTTACAACCTCGCTAACCCTCAATCCCGCAGAATACATGAGCATTAAAATTGCTTTGTGCTTGATATTTGAGACGGATGAAAGAATCCCCGAAACCTCATCCTGACTTAGAACAACAGGTAATTTTTTGTCCTTTTTGGGACGCTTTATTTCATAAACAAAATTTCTCTTCAAAATTGTAAGGTAGTAAAACTTTAAAGCACTAACTACGATGTTTAATGTANNNCATCTTTCTTTTCAACGAGATACGCAAGATAATTTTTTATGTCGGATTCATCTATGATAAAAGAAGGTTTGCCTGCAAAATTAACGAGTTCTCTATTGTAGTGAAGGTATGATTTGATGGTTTTTGGACCATATTTCCTTGAGATAAGTTCTGTTTCAGGTTCATCAAATTTTTCTAATGCAGAAGCAAGACAGATGTCCTCGCCGGAAAATGCAGATAAAATCAGTTCTACAACTCCATTTCTATATGGAAAACTCCAATATTTTTCCTCAATATTCCACCAGTGACCACCAATTGTTTTGACTTTTTCAACATAATCCTTATTATACGGGAATTTAACTGCTATCCTATCCGATTTTTTCAATATTAATCATTTTTTATCACTTTTTACATTTCACATTATTTCATTCGGGATTTCAAATAAATTTGAAATACCAAAAATCTACAGGATTTTTAATCTTTCAAAATGCTTTGAGCGTTTTAAAATCATCTCGCTGTTGCTCGGAGATTTCAAAAACTTCATTTTTGAAATGGCATCACTGTACATACTCTCTATAAGTTTTAGAAGTGCCTATGTATGGCTTTTTATTAACGATGGAAAGACCGCACGAGTATTCTCCACATGTCCCACATTTGATTCCTAAGGATTGTGAGTTCATTTTCACAAAATATAAATAAAAATTTCTAAACTTTGTAAATAAATATGAATACAAATACAAAATAAATTTACTTTTCGCCTTCCTTTTCCAACTCCCAAATATGCTTCATCTTTTCAATAAAAAATTTACTTATCTTTGTCAATTCACAAATTTCATCAACACTCATAAATTCAAAAGCACTATAAATATAAAACATCCGGTCATCTGTCGGATTAATTAAATTTTTTCGTATTTCATCAACATTGCCGCTTATATTTTCAAGTCCGTATTTTTTTATATCCAGACCTCTTATTGCCTTCTGGAATGCCTCTTCAAAATTTCTGCCAATGGCCATAACCTCTCCTGTGCTTTTCATCTGCGTTCCGATGCGTTTATCCGCAGTTCTGAATTTATCAAACGGCCATCTCGGAATTTTCACAACAACATAATCAAGCGCCGGCTCAAAGAATGCCATTGTTTTCTTTGTGATTGCGTTCGGAATTTCATCTAAATTTTTCCCTATTGCAATCTTTGTTGCAACCCTTGCAATGGGATAACCGCTTGCCTTTGAAGCCAATGCTGATGACCTTGACATTCTCGGATTTACCTCAATAACAATATGTTCCATCGTTTCGGGATTTACTCCGAACTGAACATTACATCCCCCTCTGACATCCAATGCCCTTACTATTTTTACGGATGCTTCTTTAAGGACTCTGTTATCATTATCTGTTAATGTCTGCGTAGGTACAACGACAATGCTTTCACCCGTATGAATTCCGACAGGATCTATATTTTCCATACTACAAATAATAACGCAGTTATCTTTATTATCCCTGACAACTTCATATTCATATTCGTACCATCCATATATGCTCTTTTCTATCAAAACCTGATGATTTAAACTATGGTAAAGTCCTTTTTTGGCAATTTCTTCAAGTTCTTCCTCATTATGCGCAATTCCTCCTCCTGTTCCGCCGAGCGTAAATCCTGGCCTTACAATAACAGGATAGGAAATTTCTTCTGCAAAATTTTTTGCCTCTTCAACAGACAAGACCGCCTTACTTGCGGGAATCTTTTCGCCAATTTTTTTCATTAAATTAGCAAATCTTTCTCTGTCTTCCCCGTTTCTGATTGCTTCAACAGGTGTCCCTAAAATTTTTACATTGTACTTGTCCAGAATTCCCGCATCCTGCAATCCCATAGCCATATTTAACCCTGTCTGACCGCCCATTGTGGGCAAAATCCCATCTATCTTTTCTCTTTCAATAATATTCTCCAAAATTTCAACTGTCAGCGGCTCAATATAAACCCTGTCGGCAATATCAGTATCTGTCATTATTGTGGCAGGATTCGGATTAATAAGTATTACTTTGATACCTTCTTCTTTTAATGTCAGGCATGCCTGTGTTCCACTGTAATCAAATTCCGCTGCCTGCCCGATCACTATTGGCCCAGAACCAATGATTAATACATTTTTTGGCTTTTCCATTTTTCCATTCTTCCTGTAATTTTAAATTTTTTCAATAAATGAGATTTAAATTTTCGTCAGACGCCTATTATTCATCACAAAATATATCTTAATTATGTCTGTAAGGCATTTCAGAATAGGTCAATATCATCATCCGAAAAGTTAATTAAATTTAGAGATAATTAAATTTAGAGAATGAAATTTTTACAAATGTGTCTTAAAGATTTTTAAATAACTGCATAATTTTATCATATTATTTAAAATGGGAGATAAATTTTTATTTGCCAATTCGGAAAAAGAAGATGCTGATGTATGTATATTTGGAATGCCGTTTGATTCAACAACAAGTTTTAAGCCAGGAACAAGATTCGGACCAAATGCGATAAGAGATGCCTCGTATAATCTGGAATTTTACAGCATGGCACTTGAAAGAAACATAGGAGATATTAAAATTTTTGATGCAGGAAATATCGGATTTCATACAAAGCCGCAGGATGCTATCTCTGAAATTTCTAAACGGACAAATGACTTGCTAAAGAATGATAAATTTATAGTCGGACTTGGCGGCGAGCATACGGTAAGTTACGGAATTGCACATGCAATGAAAGAAATTTATAAAGATATTGCTGTAATACATTTTGACGCTCATGCCGATTTACGAACAGAATATGATTCTGAAAAATTTTCCCATGCATGCGTTATGAATTTAATCGGAAGTGAAATCGGCTTTGAAAATATATACCAGTTCGGGATAAGGTCCGGCGAGGAAGAAGAATTGAAATTTGCAGAAAAGACAAATTTTTACCCGCTTCATAAATACGACACAACTCAAATTTTAGAAATTCTGGATGACTTAAACATAAGCAAAAGGACTTATCTGACGATTGATATAGATGTGCTTGATCCTGCCTTTGCCCCCGGTGTCGGAACACCTGAACCTGGAGGAATAACTTCAAACGATATGTTTAAAATTTTAAATTCGCTGAAAAAATTTGATGTGGTTGGCTTTGATGTCGTTGAGGTAAATCCGATGATTGATGTGAGTGGAATAACAGCAATGGCAGCGGCAAAGATTGTTAGAGAGGGTATTTTAAATTTTATTTAAGATGTCCTACAATAGTGAGGTGATTTTGTCATTTGTGCAATAAATTCTGATTTTTGAAAGAATAAATTTTATTTAAATGGAAATTTCTGAATTTCAAAAACACATCAAGGAAATTTATTTTGACAATGATTCAAAGCGAGGAAAGGAAAAGACATTTATCTGGCTGGTAGAAGAAATCGGAGAACTGGCGGAAGAAATCAGAAAGAGTGACAATAAAAACGAAGCAATGGAGGCGGAATTTGCAGATGTGTTCGCATGGCTGTGCTCTGAGGCAAATTTATACGGGATTGATATTGAAAAATGCGTAATTAATAAGTATGGGAATGGCTGTCCAAAATGCGAAAGAAATCCATGTGAATGCAAGACGGAATAAAAATGAGGAGATGTGGAAAAATAAAAATATGCTCTGTAATTAGTTAAAATTTAGATGGCGTAATTAACAGGTGATTATTGGTGCTCATCTCCTATAAATTGAAAAAAATTAAAAGCAATATTTTAAAAATTTCATTTAAAAGAAATCTTAAATTTATGTATTGCGAAAAAAAGTCACCTATTTTTACACCATCAATAAATTAAACTTTCATAAAATAATTAATTAGTATAACTCGTAATTTTTGTCAAAAACGCAAAAATTTACCTTGAAAAAGTTAAAATTTTTTCAAAATTTTATACTTTATGGATGGACACTAATTACACAAAAAAAATAAAAATTTTAATGTTTTAAGAATTTATAGATAGCAAATTAATAAAAATGAAAAAAAATATTTTAAATGTTTTCCTTATATTTATAACATTAAGTATAATTTTAAGCATCATAAATAATGTTTCAGCATGCCCGAGTCCGTCATGCGTACTTGACTGGGAATGTGTTATTGACAACGAGTGTGATACCTCTTATCAATATTGTGATTCTTTCCTTCATGTATGTCAGGCAAATAAAGGATTCTGTAGCACAATTAAAGATTGCACAATAGGAATCTGCAATCAAATAACCCACAAATGCGAAATTACAAATATATCAGATGACATCAATAAAGACATGCAAATTGATATTTTTGATGCCGTTGCTTTATTTGAAATATTATCAAATAGTGAAAAGACCCCTGAAGGTCTATCCTTAAATTTTATGTTCGGACAAATACGAAAAATTATCCTGGAAGAACAAGAACAGTAAGAAAATGCCGGCACAAAATCCTTCAATATAAGTAATGTCTATCAGTATTTAAATCAAAGCGATGTAAATGTCTGCATAAAGAATCTTGCTTTAAATTATGCAAAGCAAAATTACGGCAAAGCAATTCGGGTATGTGCTTATTTTGAGGATAATAAAGATATAGATGATTATGCATTCTGCATAAACGGAGTTGCAGCAGAAGTAGCAAAATATGATGAAATTCTGGCAGAAAAAATTTGCGATAACGCAACAGATTCTTCTTATACCATTCATTTTATAACCCAGATTTCGCCGATAATTGCAGAGAAAAATTTAAGTAATGGCTTAGAACTCTGTGAAAAGAAAGGAGCGGGAGATGTTTGTAAATTATTATAGTGAATTCACTATCTTTTGATATGAATATTGTGATTTATGTGGCTTCACATAAGAGTAAATTTAAGTAATCAAAAGTTGAAAATTTCACTATAATAGCAAAAATGACAACTTCTCAATATGTTTGGGTAAATTTATTTAACTGCTCATTTTATAAGAAACACCTACAAAAAGTGCAAAACAGGCCATATGTTTTGTCATTTTCCTACAAGTTATTAAGAAGTTACGAAAAAAAAATTAAAAGAAAAATATC
>MTER01000134.1 GCA_002083985.1 Candidatus Altarchaeales archaeon A3 | reverse complement strand
GTAATTTATATCAAAACAACAAGATTAGAGTACATAATCCTACAAAATTTACAAAAATATAGTTTAATATTTATTTTTAGGCAGACATCTAATTATTTTATATCAAATCTGACAAAGTCAAGTTAACATTAGAGTTGTTGCAAATTAAAAATTTTAAAGGTGATTTTAAAATCGCAAAGATTTTAAAATATCCAAACGAAGTGAGGTTAAAATCAATAAAATTTAAAAGTGAAAAAATTATTTCGCAACATGTTTATTATAAATTTATTTCTTAAAAATTAGAATAACAAATTATTATGAATAATGAAAACAACAGAATAATGAAAACAATAAAACAACCAAAACCAGCAACATACAAACAGGCCGGAGTAGATATTGACAAAAGACAAGAAGTAATGAAAAATTTTATAAATTTAATGAGTGCAACATTTAAATTTAGAGACAAAAGGACTGGAAAGGTGCTTATGGATGTAGGAAATTATGCAAACCTTATTGAATTTGGGGATTATGGAATTGCATTTAAAACAGATGGTGTCGGAACAAAAGTACTTATAGCACAGGAACTGGACAAATATGATACGGTTGGAATTGATATGATTGCGATGAATGTTAATGATTTGATTTGTGTCGGAGCAGAACCAATTGCATTAGTTGATTACATTGCTTTGCAGTCCGTTAATGAAAAAATTTTAAACGGAATAGCAAAAGGAATTTATGAAGGTGCAAAACAGGCAAAAGTAGCAATAATCGGAGGGGAGACAGCAATAGTCCCGGATTTAATTAAAGGAATAAACGATAAAAAGAAAATCGGTTTTGATTTGAGCGGAACTGCGCTGGGAATTGTCAGGAAGGACAAAATTATAGACGGAAGTAAAATTATGGTCAATGATGTTGTTATCGGATTTGACAGCAGCGGAATTCACAGCAACGGACTAACACTGGCAAGAAAGGTTTTGCCAAAGAAATTTTATCCGGAAATTTTAACGCCAACAATGATTTATGTTAAAGAAATTTTAGAAATAATAAATAAATACGATGTTCACGGACTGGCACATATAACAGGAGGAGGTTACAGGAACTTACTACGACTGACAAAGCATGGATTTAAACTGGAAAATTTGCCTGATTTGAATGAACGACACACAAAAATTTTTGCTAAAATTCAGGAGTATGGCAATATAAACGATGAAGAAATGTACAATACATTTAACATGGGAATCGGATTTTGTGTAATTGCAAATAAAAAAGACGCATCGGAAATTTTGAAAAATTACAATTGCAGAGAGATAGGCAAAGTAATTGCCGAACACAAGGTGTTGATAGAAATGGGTGATAAAAAGATTGAAATTTTAAAGGAAAAATAAAATTTCGCCAAAATAAAAATTTCGCCAAAAAATTAAGATTTTATTTTAATCATCTGAAGTTTGGTGCTGACCTGCTAAAATAGGGATAATTATATATTTGCTTTTTTACTATTATTTTTATAAACATTTTTGAAAACGACGGAAGACTAAACTAAAAAAACGCCGTTGGAAGCGAACATATAACTCTCAAATTAATTACCTCAATTTAAAAAGGGGCACTAATATTTAAATAACAGTGAAGGGCTACAAAAGTTGAAAGACAAGCTCGAAAATAGATTAAAAACATTAAAAGAATAGAGTTACTGCTTAATTATATTTAAAGGTAAATTTCAGTAAAAATTTAAGATAAAAATTTATTAAGCAACATGTCTTATATTCTTTCCACAACTTCAAATTTAACATAAAACTCAAAAACATTTAATTTAAAATGAATGAAAAAAAAGAAAAAAATACCCGGGATGAAAGTATTATGGAAGGGGTTAAAAAATTAGCAAATTTACTCGGAAAAAGCGAAGAGGAAATTTTATCATTAATTGATAAAAAGAAAGACGAAATGGGCGGACTGATTAATGATTACGGAGCATTGTCTGGTGTTGCGAGTGATTTCGGAGTACGAATATCCGAACTAACTGATGAAAATAATATTTCATTTTCAAAAATCAAAGATGTGCTGATTAAGAGAGAAATTTCCGTAAATGTTGTCGGAAGAGTGAAAAGAGTATTTCCTATAAATGACTTTCAGAGAAAAGACGGAACAGCAGGAAAAGTCGCCCGCATAATAATTTCCGATGAAACCGGAGAAATTCCTGTTGTGCTGTGGGATGCGCACTCGGAAATTTTGAACAGAACTAAATTTAATGACCTAGTCAGAATCATTAAAGGCAATACAAAGGTATCAACCTTTAACAATCTTGAAAGAGTTGAAATAAATTTAACGACATTTTCCATTATAGATATAAATCCGGAAATCAATGATGTAAAAATTAAAATTTCCGAAATTTCCGAACGCATTCAGACATTAAAAGAAGTAAAAGAAAAAACAAAAGAGGATAAAGTACCCGTCTGTGTGGTCGGAAGGATTATAAGCGATATTGAAAGTAATGAATTTGAACGACTTGACGGAAGCAAAGGAATAAGAAGCCCGTTTTTTATTGAGGATGAAACGGGAACAATACGGATAACTGTGTGGGATGATATGAAAGACAATAAAGACAAAGGTATAAATTTCGGATGCCTTGTTAAAATCAGGGGCATGGCAAAGAGAGGAATGCTCGGTGATGTAGAAATAAGTACAAGTTCGGCTGGAAATATAGAGAAAAGCAATGCGAAGTTAAATTTACCTGAATTAAAAAGAATATCTGCGAAGTCCTTAAAAATAGGAGAAATTTCTGATAAATACGAAACATTAAGCGAAGACGAAAAGAGGACTTTTACCCTGACAACAAAAGGAATCATTACAAAAAATTTCGGAGTGAAGGAATTTGAAGGCATTCAGGGCAATGTCGGAAAAAGAGGGGCGTTCATGCTAAATGATGACACGGGAAGCATGAGAATAGTTATCTGGAATGATGCTGCGGACTTTGTTGAAAATGTCAGCGAAGGCGATGCGGTTGAAATTAAAAAAGGAAACATACGGAGAAGTATAGAAAATTGTGAAATTCACATAAGAAAAAAGAACGATATAAATTTAATTGACAAAAAGGAATTTGCCGGACTGTATATTTCGTTTTCAAAATCAGAAGGGGTTGAAAAGAAAATTTCGGAAATTTCTGACGGGGACAGAAATGTAAAATTAGTTGTAAAAATTGCGGATATTGACTCAAACCAGCAGTTAACATATCCTTCCTGCCCGACATGTAATAAAAAGGTTATGAATGTAGGAAATAATGAATGGTATTGCGAAAAATGCGGTACGGATGTTGAGCAGGTGCCAAAATTAATGCTCAGAATTATAGCATCGAACATAAAAGGAGAAGAACAAATAGGAATAATGTTTTTCGGGAGTAATGCAGAAAAAATAATGGGAATGAATATAAGTGAAATTTTAAATTTGGTCGGGGAATCCGGAGAACAAGCAGTTATAGAAAAGGTAAAAACAGAGATTCGTGGCAGCGCCAAAACAATTACCGGGCATGCGAAATTTAATAAAAATTTTGGAAATATGGTATTTTATGCGGATGAAATTGAATGAAATTAAGAGAGCAGAGGATTGAATATTATAAGGATAATTTATAAGATGTCTAATTTATAAAGTGATTTATAAACATGATTTTAAATTTGTTTTTAAATACTACAACGAAGCGAGGCAGAGGAGCCTGGAGTTCTCGCTGGGCCCATAACCCAGAGGTCGTTGGTTCAAATCCAACCCTCGCTATACTTCACAACTTCACTGATTGAGCTTTTTTAAATTTCTGAAATCGTGAAAATTTTAGGTATATTTTCAAAACTTTTAAGATTTTGAAAAAACCGCAGTTTTTGCCGCTGTTGAGTATATAATAAATTTATTCGTGTTTTGCATTTTTGAAATGTGCCCGACTTATTCATTGTATAAAATAGCAACAAATAATTTTATAAATAAATGTGGTAACTATTCAGAGGGTACAAAATTTACTAAAAACAGTAGGTTTTTAATCTTTAAAAATCCATTGGATTTTTAAATTATCTGTGAAAATTTCAAAAAAATAGAGAAAAAATCAAAATTTTACCAGTAATTTTTTGGGGGGCTATAATAATTACTAAATGTGTTAAAATGCAAAGTAATAAATTGTGTTATTGTGGAAACGGGAAACAGTATGAAAAATGTTGTATGTTTTTAGATGAGATAAGAAAGGAATACTCTGATATTAAACCTAATGATGAAGATGGTGTTGAATTGTTTAATAAGGGAATGAATTATTTAAATTGTGGCGAGTTAACAAAAGCAGAAAAACTTTTCAAAATATTAACACAATCTCAACCACAACATCATGATGGTTTTCTGGGTTTAGCACAAATATACCTGAAAAAAGGAGAGAGGGATAAAATGATATATTTCTACGAACAAGCTATAAAGAGAGCAAAAGAATTTTTAAAAGATGATTCAATTGATCTGGAGGCAATAGAATATATGGAGAATGAAATGAAAGAAGCTATTAAAAGTTAAATTTATGTCGCCACTTCATATATACTGCGTAACTTCATAAATTGCGTTTTTTAAATCTTTAAAATATGCTCACTGTGTTTCGCTATGGAACTGTAATGAAATAACTTGTTTATTTAAAGATATTGTTATACTTTGCACCTTTATAAATTGCGTTTTTTAAATCTTTGAAAATGTGCTATAAAAAAGCGCAGTTTTCGCCGTTGTTGAGTATACAATTAATGCTGTTAAATGATTAATTTATTTCATTACAGTCCCTATGTTTATACCTTTTAAAATCTTTGTGATTTTAAAAATGTGCTATTTTCAAATCCCTAAAGGATTTGAAAATCTCCGAGCATTAGCGAGGTGATTTAAAAATTTCAGAAATTTTTAAATCTCCGAACGAAGTGAGGTGAGATTTTTAAAATATCTCCTACAAAATAATTAACCTAATTTAAAGAGACGAGCACCAAAAATTTATTGATCTTGTTAAACATTTTCTTCCTCAAAATACCTCACTCTTTTTTTAACTTCTTTCAGGCGTTTAAAAATTTCATCGGCTTTTTTATCATTGCACTCACTATAAATGTTTTTATAGCCTTCAATAATATCTTCAAACAAAAATCCAATGCCTGTAACCTTTAGAGAATGTTCCAGCACAACAATGTCAGTTGCCTCATCTTCTGTCCTTTGCGAAATGAATGATAATCCGAAATCAATAACATAGACATCTTTTTCCCTGTTTTCCTCTTTATTTCCTTTATTGTCAGATATAATTATATTTGATGTTGTTAAATCGTTGTGAATTACATTTAAGCGATGCATTTTTGCAATTTGCCTTCCGAGTTGAACTGCTACCTCTTTGAGTTCTTTTTTTTGCTTTTCTTCATATTCTTTTATTATGTCTTTCATTAAATTTCCACCTATAAATTTCATAAAAATTTTAAAATTTTTGTCATCAGTTTTTAAAACTTCCGGAACATTTATCTCGCCTTTCAATTTTTGTAATATTTTACTTTCGCTCAGTGTTCTCTTTTTCCTTAATTTCTCATCAATTTCGGTAATTCTATAATCCTTTTTTATCCTTTCCTTTATTAAAATTTCTCCGTCCTTATACAGATTTGATTCCGCACCTTTTGCTATAAGTTCCATAAATGTTTTATGATTTATATTTATTCTTCAATAATAACCGCTGTTCCGCTTGCACAAATCATTAACATTCCTCCCTGTCCAAGTGATTCATAGTTCAAATCAATACCTATAACTGCATTTGCCCCCAGATCTTCTGCTCTTTTTGACATTTCATCAATTGCTATATCTTTTGCCTTTATCAGTTCTTTTTCATATCCGCTAACTCTTCCTCCGATAACATTTCTTATTAACGCTCCGATGTCTTTAAAAACATTTATTCCTACAATTGTTTCTCCGCTTACTATCCCAAGGTATTTTACAATCCTTTTTCCCTCAATGTTTGGTGTTGTTATGAGTAACATTTTATCTGTTAATTAAATTTTTAGTAACTATTCAGCCACCCTTTTCAATAAGTAAAATATTCTTCGTAGCATTAGAGGGACGAATTGCCAAGGTAAGATAATCTAATACGTTTTTTCCTTGCTTTTTAACTGTGGAAATAAAACCTCTAATTCTACAAAAATACTTTGCTCCTTCAGCAGAACGGAAACATCCTGAAATCTTCTATTGTGTTTTGACCATTCTAATGTCTCGTTCCGCTAAATTGTTGTTAAAAGGAACTTTAAAATCTTCCATAAATCGAAGAGTTTCTTTTCCGAATTTTAAAAGACGATCCAACAAATTTTTGGGCTTGCTCTGTTTTTTTCTACCTCTTTTCGGGGGCACTATGTCGCTATGTTTAGAAGGACATAAAGTAAGTGCGTTAGTAAGAATCTCAAAGTACTTTTGGCGATACTGTTCTTTTACATCGGATTCTAAAAACTGTTTGCCCGCTTCTTTGGCTTCATCAACCTTTGTCTTTATTTCAAGCAACAAAGTTTTTAGTTCATTCGCCCATTCGCAATTATCTTGTTCGTAAGCACAAGTAAGTTCTCTTAAATGATGGACATTACACAAAGCATGAGTGAAATTAGTATACTTAAAATATGCCTTCCAATGATCATGTACTCCTAATCCGTGGAAATGTGGTAGTATCTCTGCCGCATCCATGCCTTCATTACCTCTTATTTTGTGAGGATAATAATATGTGTATTCTTCAGTAGACGCGCTATGTAACCAATTTCTATCAGCATATAATATCCTGTCTCGTCAAAGCATACAACATCAGAGTTTATAATTGATTGTTTTGTCCCTTTTTCTGTTGTTTCAATATTGCTATAAATTTCTTCATTTGTATTATATAAAGTTCCTCCACTAATGGGCTACCCACATATGACTTCTATGATTTCTGTTGTTCGGTCATATGGGATTAAATGTTGTTGGTTAAGATAAACTCCTGTTACTTTGATTCTTTCTCCATATTGCATGACAATCGGCTAAAGTTAAATTATGGTGAATTTAAACTTAATAGATAATTACGAACGGGAGATTATATGTTGGTAGGGTTTATTTTCACCAAATATTAAAATGGCCGATAGTCATGTATTGAACGAGTTGATCAACGCCCTCTGGAAAGATTCCTTTATTTTTATGTCCGCAAAATGGGCAATCTTTAATTTCCGCTTGGTATTCTGTGACCTCTATTTTTATGGGAGGGGTATCAAACACTTGTCTCTTTTCAATATCTTTTGGCAAAATAGATGATAAATCCTTTCCGCAATGAGCACAAATTTTTACGCCTATATCAATTTTATGATTGGGTTAGGTACTTGTTCAAGTGTTATTCCATTATGTCCTTTTTGACCACCAGGAGATCGTCCGGTGGATTCTCTAAGAGATGTTATTTTAACTCTGCCTTTATCTGTTGATGGGGGTTTACTACTATTATGACCATCTAATTCTAACTGGTCTTTAAGGCGTTTTATTTCAGATTCAATAAAGAGTATATGTTCCTGCTGACTAACGTTTGTCTTTTTAATCTCTTCATTTTCAGCAATAACACGCGCAAGTAAAGCAATAAATTCCCCATATTGAAGCAATGCTTGTTGCAAATCCGCCGGCAATATTGAAATTATTTCAGATATTTTTGTGCCCATCTTCTAAAATATGTTTATATATTAATAACTAATCATAATATATTAACATAAATTTAATACCTCTGAATAGTTACAAATAAAGTATGAAAACAAACGATAGTCAGAGAATTGAATTTTTTGACAGGGAAAGGGAAAAAGAGGAAATCCTGCATATTTTAAGGACAGAGCCGAATTTTATAAATTTTATCCATGAGCCTATAAATAGCGGAAAGACGACTTTAATAACAAATCTGATTGAAAACCTCACATCAGTTCCTTCGGAGATTTCAAATAGGTCTGAAATGCCGGATAACTATGTTGTAATATATATCAGTTAAGTAGCAAATAGAAGTAGGCCATTAATTTAATTAAATTTTGGTAACTATTCAGCCACCTAAAAAATTATATGTAAATTTTTTGATTTTTTTGTATTTTTTGAAATTTTCGGATGTAAATTTTTGTACTATCTGAATAGTTACAAATTAAAATTTAATTAACACCCTACAAAATATGAAACTCGCAATCATCGGCGATGTCCATTTAGGAAAAGCCCAGAAAGGACTATCTGAAAGAGAAGACGATATATATGAATTATTTTCAAAAATTTCTGAACAAGTGATAGAAGAAAAAGCAGGCATTGTCTGTTTTTTAGGAGACTTATTTGATTCCTCACATCCTCCGGTTAAGGCAATTTCCGTTGCTATGAATGTATTTGAAAATTTTGCAAAGAACAACATAAAAGTCATATTAATTGCAGGAAATCACGATATCCCCTCAATAAAAACGAGGATGTGTCCGATAGAACTTCCAAAAATGAATGAAAATATGAACAATAATATTATTGAACTTTCCGTGCAAAATCAGGTATTTAAATTTAATGAAAACAACATCAATGTCCATATTTGTGGTGTAGAATATCATCCGCCGGAGAAGAGACAATCACTAATCAAGGCACTGGAAAATATTTCATCATCTATCTCGCTAAAGTCCGATTCCGAAAAAAATTTAAATATTTTACTTTTACATCAGGGGCTAAAAGAATTTTCTCCTGCGGAAGAAGAAATTTCACTGACAGAAATCCCGAATGTCTTTGATTTTATTTTTGTCGGACATCTTCATTTGAGAATGGAAAAGTCGCATGGAAGAACACATATAATTTTGCCAGGTTCCATAGAAATAGGAAGTGTCAGCGAGGTCGTTAAACAAATGCATAACAAAGCAAGAGTTATTATAGTAAATACAGAAACCGGAATGTATGAGAAAGTTGAAATTCTATTATCACGAAAATTTATACACAAAAAATTTCAATCTTCTGCAATTGATTACGAATTGAAAAATTTAGCAGGTGAATTAGAAAAAAGTGTTGTTGATAGAAAATTACCCTGGGTTTATCTGGAAATAGAAGATGATGCAAAAATAGGCAATTCGTTAATAAATGAAAAAATAGCGAGGGCAACAGAAGGAAAAGTGTTGTTTGTTCAAAAAGAGATCAATTCCGAAGAAATAAACGAAAGAGAAAAAAATACCGAAATTTCCTTTAAGGATGTCAATATCAGGGATATAATCAGGGGATATTTTCCCAAATATAATGAAGAGGTTTATGAATTGTATGAAAAAAGAAAAGACATAAGCGGTGCAAAAGAAGTTATGGAAAAAATTTATGAGAAATTTAAAAATAATTATGTCAGGCAAAAATTACCTGAAATGTGACAATTTAAAAAATATAATGTTAAAATTTTAATATGTAAGATTAATTTTAATATGTAAGATTAATTTTAATATGTAAGATTAATTTTAATATGTAAGATTAATTTTAATATAAAAAATAAAATACAATAAATAAAGTAAAAATTTTAAAATGTCAGGTATAAAAACATCATCGGTAAAGCGAATTTTGAATGAACGAAGTAATTCCAGAAAAAAAGCTCCAGTATGGGTACGTTTGAAAACAAATAGAAAGGTAACCAATAGTCCGCAGTCTCATAAAAACTGGAAGAATTCAACTATGTTTTAAATCTTTTATAAATTTTTAAAATGAGTAGTGAGATAAATTACGAAGAAGCAAGAAACATAAAAATTAACAGGTATGTTTTAATAGATGGCGAAGCATGCAAAGTTATAGCAACAGATCATTCAAAACCAGGAAAACATGGAGAAGCAAAATACAGGATTGAAGGAATAGGCATATTTGACAACAGGAGAAGGTCTTTTATCATACCTGCAAGTCATAAGGTCGAAGTACCTATTGTTGATAAAAATTCCGCTCAGGTGTTGAATGCTACAAAGGATACAATCCAGTTGATGGATATGAAAACCTTTGAGGTTTTTGAGATTTCTAAACCGGCAGACAGTGATATACAATCAAATACTGAAATTTCGTATATTGAGGCGGTTGGAAAAAGAAAAATAGTTCCAAAACAAGAGTAATTCGGATAAGTGCGAATAAATAATGAAATTGTATATTATATGGATGTTAAAAAGCCCGTAATCGTTATAGGTGTATGTGGAAGTGTCGCTGCCGTTGAAGATGTGAAGTTAATAAGAGAACTAAAAAGGCAGAACTTTGATGTGAATGTGGTAATGAGTGAAAATGCAAAGAATATTGTAGGAAAAGATGCGATGGAATGGGCAAGCGAGCATAAAGTTGTAGATAAAATTTCCGGTTCTGTTGAGCATGTTTATTTTTGCGGTGTTAATGGAATTGCTGATATGTTTCTGATATGTCCCTGCACGGCAAATACTATTTCAAAAATAGCGTGTGGAATAGATGACACTCCAGTAACAACATTCGCAACAACAGCACTTGGGAGTAAAAAGAAAATTGTTATTGTTCCTGCAATGCATATATGTATGTATAATAATCCGTTTGTTGCAGAGAATGTCGAAAAATTAAAGAAGCAGGGAATAAAATTTATTGAAAAATTTGAAGAAAACAAGGTTAAATTTCCTGATATTGATGAGATTGTCAGGGTTGTTAAAGAAGAAATTTCAAAAAAAGAAATATAAAATGTAACTATTCAGCCACCCAAAAAATTAGGGGTAAATTTTTTTATTTTTTTTTGAAATTTTCATAAGTAAATTTTTGTACCCTCTAAACAGTCATGGATAAATTTAAATAAACTATGAAAACAAACGAAAATTCTGAATACGATATTGAATTTTTTAACAGAGAAAGGGAAAAAGAGGAAATCCTGAACATTTTAAAAGTAAAGCCGCAACTGATTTTCTATTAACTTATTTTATAATGCTTCATTAATAATTATATGTTATGGATTAATAATTATTAATAAATCCACTTAATATTGAGCATATTCTAAATTTAAGAAAGCGTCCGATTTCAACATATAAGGACTTTCTTGAAGTAATATTTGTTGTTAAATATGAAGGAATATTAAGCAGGATTTTTGGGAAGACGGGGAGATACGGTCGGTGATGTAATAAGCGATATTGGAAAGATACATGGAATTCCAATTCCAAAAGGAATTTTCAGCCGGATTTTTAAGGAAGAAAAACCGGAAAACGCGTTTGTTTATATTCTGAATTTAATAAAAGACGCAAAGAGTAAAGGAAAAATTCCTGTTCTTATTATTGACGAACTGCAAACAATCGGTGATTTAAAAGTGAACGAAAATTTAATTTACAAGGTCTTTAATTTTTTCATTCACTTAACAAAAGAATCACATCTTTG